>CAKZKB010000515.1 GCA_937121005.1 uncultured cyanobacterium
GACGCAGGACATCAGCTATCGGATCGGGCCTTGGCTGGCTGAAGTCCCCGCCCTGAAAGCGATCGAGTGGTACGCGACGGACGAACTGGATGACAGCATGGCAGCCAACTGGCATCCTCCCGACATTTGCGGTGACAGCCTCGCCTTTTTGCAGTACACCTCCGGTTCTACGGGAAACCCCAAAGGCGTGATGGTGACTCATGCCAACTTGCTGCACAGTTGTGCCGACCAAGCGGTGACTTGGAAATTCGGCCCCGATAGCATCAACGTCACTTGGTTGCCTGTGTTTCACGACTTGGGCTTGATTTACGGAATTTTGCAACCCATTTACCAGGGGATTTCCTGTTATGTAATGGCTCCGGCTTCATTTCTCCAGCGTCCCGTGCGCTGGTTGCAAGCCATTTCTAAATATCGCGCCACTCACAGCGCCGCCCCCAACTTTGCCTACGAGTTGTGCGCCCAAAAAGTGAGCCCCGAACAGCGATCGCGGCTCGATCTCAGTTGTTGGCAAATGGCGATGAACGGAGCCGAACCCGTGCGTCCGTCAACGATGGACAAATTTGGGGCTATCTTTGCCGAATGTGGGTTTAATCCCACAGCACAATGTCCCGCCTACGGTTTGGCAGAAGCCACGTTGAAAGTCACCGCGATCGCTCAACCAGAAGACCCAGTTTCTCTGACAGTAGACGCGCGAGAATTGTCTGCCGATCGCGTTGTCACTCGCAACAGTAACGCCTCAGACACCATTGCTCTAGCTTCCTGCGGGCGGGCCGTTCTCGATACCCAAATCGCGATCGTCCACCCCGATCGTTTTAGCGAATGCCAACCCTATGAAATTGGCGAAATCTGGATTGCCGGCCCCCTAGTTGCTAAAGGATACTGGCGCAATCGCGAAGCCACCGCCGCCACCTTCCAAGCCCGAACCGTCGGTGGAGACGGGCCGTTTTTACGCACGGGAGATCTGGGATTTCTCGACGATCGCGGTTCCCTATTCGTCACCGGACGATTGAAAGATTTAATTATTATCGACGGAGCCAATTATTACCCCCAAGATATCGAGCAAACGGTAGAAAGCTGCCATCCGGGTTTGCAGTTGGGAGCGAGTGCTGCCTTTGCTATTGACGATCGCGGCCGCGATCGCTTAGTCGTCGTCCAAGAGTTAGAGCGCACCTACCTTCGCCATCCAAATTTAGATTCTATTATTGCTGCGATTCGCAAAGCGATCGCCGAGCGCCACGATCTGCCCGTTCATAGCGTCGTGCTATTGAGGACAGCCAGCATTCCTAAAACCTCCAGTGGCAAAATTCAACGCCAATCCTGTCGCCGTGACTTTTTAGCCGGAACGTTAAACGTCGTTCGCGATTGGAGTTGCGATCCTCACTATCAAAGTTCGTTTTTACAGCTATCTTCTCAAATCGATTCAGTTTCCCAACAACTGCAAGATAAACCGCCGCCAAAACTCGAATCTCCCCGAGAATCCGTTCCAGTTTCACCCCCTCAACTTTCCGCGATCGCGGTTCAAACAACGATTGCCCAACGGCTTGCCGATCGCTTAAATGTTACTCTCGAGGCGATCGATTTCCACGAATCCTTCACCTATCACGGACTCACCTCCCGAGAAGCGGTCGAACTGCTCGCCGATCTCGAAACTGAGTTGAACTGTTCCCTTTCTCCAACTATTCTTTACGATTATCCGACGATCGCCTCCCTCTCGCGCTATATTGTGGGAGAAAGTGTCGTCCCCAACCCGATCGCCTCGCCAGTTTCCCCCCCATTTTCCACCGATACTGACGCGATCGCCATTGTCGGCATGGGGTGTCGGTTTCCCGGTGCAAACAATCCCGATCGCTTTTGGGAACTGCTAAAACAGGGGAAAGATGCCATTAGCAACGTTCCTGCCGATCGCTGGCAGAGCGATCGCTTTCCCGACAACATGGCTGGCTTGCATCAGGGGGGATTTTTACCCGATATCGATCGCTTCGATGCGGAATTTTTCGGCATTTCCCATCGCGAAGCCGAGCGCATGGATCCCCAACAACGCTTGGTACTAGAAGTGGCTTGGGAAGCCCTAGAAAATGCCGGAGTGCGAAGCGATCGCCTAGCCGGAAGCAATACAGGCGTTTTTCTCGGTCTCACGTTTCACGATTATGTCTGGCAACAATTTAACGATTTTGCTGCCATTGATGCCTACGCCGGAACTGGAAACGTCCACTGCATTGCTGCCAATCGTTTGTCCTATTGGTTGGACTTGCACGGCCCGAGTATGGCGGTGGATACCTCCTGCTCTTCCTCCTTAGTATCCGTCCATTTAGCCGCGCAAAATTTACGTTTGGGAGAGTGCGATCTGGCCATCGCAGGCGGGGTAAACACCATTCTTACCCCCCGTATCAACCTTGCCTTTTCTAATGCTGGAATGCTGGCCGCTGACGGTCGCTGTAAAACCTTTAATGCGTCCGCAAACGGTTACGTTCGCAGCGAAGGATGCGGCATTATTTTACTCAAACGACTCGCCGATGCAGTGCGAGACGGCGATCGCGTTCTGGCCGTTTTGCGGAGTACGGTTGTAAACCAAGACGGACGCACCAACGGCC
>CAKZKB010000516.1 GCA_937121005.1 uncultured cyanobacterium
TTCGGGGGGAAGAAAATCTACACCCCCGACTTTTCGCAGAATTCAGAGTTCAGAACTACCACCTGCGAGGCTAAACCGGGTTTCTCTGTACCACCTTTTCAGACACGATCGGCGATCGCTTTATCGATCGCCTCTCGCAGCATTTCCACCACCGCATCGATCTCCACTTCTTGGGAGTTCTTCGTCGATCGTTCCACCACTTCGACCTTACCTTGTTTCAGCGATCGTCCGGTGACAATGCGATAGGGAATACCGATCAAATCTGCATCTTTGAATTTAACCCCGGCCCGTTCTTCGCGATCGTCGAGTAAGGTTTCAATCCCCGCATCGTTCAAATCGCGATATAATTTTTCGGCCGCCTCCACCTGTTCGCTTTGGTTGACATTAGGAATGACTACAATAGCATGGTAAGGCGCGATCGCCACCGGCCAGATTATCCCATCTTTATCGTAGGATTGTTCTACCGCCGACTGCGCCAAGCGCGATACACCAACGCCGTAACATCCCATCACTAAAGGCACGTCTTCTCCCGCTTCGTTGGTATAGGTTGCCCCCATTGCGAGAGAATATTTAGTCCCCAACTGGAAAATATGTCCGACTTCAATTCCTCGGGCAATTTGTAAGGTTTGCGTCGGATCGTGGACAGCGCGATCGCCTTCCATCGCCGTTTGCAACTCCACAACATCTGGTTTTGGAAACTCTTTATCCCAATTCGCACCGACGACGTGAGAGTTGGTTTCATCCGCACCCGTGACGAAGTTTTCTAACTCCGCCGCCGTGCGATCGCACAGGCGCAAAAACTGGGGTGCAACATCCGATTTTGAAGCAATAAACTCATCTGAGAGTCCCGGCGACATATATCCCAATGGCAACGGTTTTGCCACCCATTTGGCTTGCGCTTCTGCTTCGGGAACGAACAGTGCTAAAATGGCACTTGCGCCGTAATTTGCCGCCCGTTTGGTGAGTTCGTTTTGCAACTTGACTTCGTTAACATCGCGATCGCCGCGAATACTCACCAACACCAACACCGTTTTGCCATTATCGAATAAGGCTTGGTAGAGAACATTTTTAACGATCTGCGTCGGCGAACAGTTTAGAAACTCGCACAGTTTGGCGATGGTGTCCGTTCCCGGAGTCTCGCGCTTTTCGTAGCTAGAAAACGGCGACGCAACAGCATCGGGAGGCAACGAAACTGCCTTTTCAATATTAGCCGCATATTTGCCATCTTCGGTGAATAAAACCTCATCTTCCCCCGCGTCAGCCAGTACCATAAACTCTTGAGAACCGGAACCGCCAATGGCTCCCGAGTCTGCTTCGACGGCGCGAAATTGCAGTCCGCAACGGCGTAGCATATTGCGATAGGCCCGATCCATATCGCGGTAGGTTTCTTTTAGACTCTCTTCGTCGGCATGGAACGAGTAGCCATCTTTCATAATAAACTCTCGCCCGCGCATTAACCCAAACCGGGGGCGAATTTCGTCGCGAAACTTGGTTTGAATTTGGTATAAATGAACGGGTAGCTGGCGGTACGATCGCAGTGTATCTCGGGCGATCGCCGTAATCACTTCTTCGTGCGTCGGCCCCAAACCCAACTCGCGATCGCCGCGATCGACTAAAGAAAACATAATTCCTTCAGCTTTCGTATAGGTTTCCCAGCGTCCCGACTCGCGCCACAAATCCGACGGTTGCAACTGAGTTAACAGACATTCTTGCGCCCCCGTCGCATTCATTTCTTCCCGGACGATCGCCGATACCTTTTGTAACACCCGCCACATGAACGGTAAATAGGCATACAACCCGCTAGAAATACGGCGAATGTAACCCGCACGCAACAGCAGTTGGTGGCTGGGAATTTCCGCTTCGGCAGGGGTCTCCCGTAGGGGGAAAAAGAACATCCGAGACAGTCGCATTAGGCTGGTTTATCCTTATCGTTAGGTCGGCACTGCTGTCGATAGTAGCATAAATCTACCGTTGGGTTTTGTGCCTCCGAGAAATCAACAATTAAGTGCTGAGTTTGCACCCCCACAGCAAAAGTGCCCTCGACTCCGGGAACACAAGCACCTCAAATCCCATCTTTAACCTTCTAGCGGCCGTTTGCACTTGCAGGGGATTCCCCAATTGCGCCGAGGTCGGGATAAAATCGGAAAGGCTGCTGTTGGACTACACAAACGCGCGATCGCCCCTCTAAACCTTGCCGGGAGAAACCACGATGCTATCTGCCATGCCTCACCCAGTTCGCTACGCTACGTTGGTGGCGATCGACGATCGCGTCCCCGATCGCGATCGTCTCCTCGCCGCCGTCGTCCCCGGTACGCGGGCGATCGTCTTGGATCCGCATCGCGATGGCATCGAACAAATCGGCTTCGCAGTTCAGAATTCAGAGTTCAGAATTCAGAATTTACATATTATTTCTCACGGTTCTCCCGGTTGCATTCAGTTAGGAAGCAGCGAACTGAGTTTGGAAACGCTCGATCGCTACGCCAAGCAACTCCAAAACTGGTTTCCTTCATCTTTCCCATCGAGGGCGAACGGCGTTCGCCCCTACAATCTTCTTTTATACGGTTGCAACGTAGCGGCGGGCGATGCGGGTACTGAATTCGTAGAAAAACTGCATCGGCTGACGGGAGCCAATATTGCCGCTTCAGCGAGTTTAACCGGATGCGCCGCCTTGGGGGGAAATTGGGACTTAGAAGTGCGATCGTCTGAGTTTGAAATCGTTCCGATATTGGATAAAAAGATTCAAGACTCCTATACCGGAATTTTAGCCACCTATTCCTTTACGGCTCCCACGTTTCGACTCACTGAGAGCGGTTCGACAAGCATCCCCATGGGGCCAGCCGGAATTCCCATCCAAATTAACTTTAACCCGGCAGCCGTCAATGCTGACGGCGAAACCGTTATCGTTTTCCTAACCGCAGGAGGGGGCGCTCCAGCCACCCCAGGGGCGGATTTTAGTACCGCTCCGGTGACGCTCAACTTTTTACCGACGGATACGAGTCCCCGGACAGTGAGCTTGCCAATTAACGACGATCGCTACGAAGGGGGAGCGGGAACCTTCGAGACAGCAACAGTCAATCTACAGGCATTTTCTCCCGGAATGCCTACCACAGCAATTACGGCAAATCTCCAGATCTATGATGACGATACCCCGCCGACCGTCATCATCGAAAATAACAGCCTCAACGAACCGCGAACCGCAACCGACCCCGAC
>CAKZKB010000517.1 GCA_937121005.1 uncultured cyanobacterium
GGATCGGCTAGTTTTCCGAACGCATTTTCGGGATCTTCGACGGTAAACAGCAGTTCGTCGAGGCGTTCGGAATTGGCAGGAACGCGATCGTCTTTGCGCGTGTAGGGGAAATAAACATTTTCGTTTACCCCCGGCGGTACGACATTAAATTTGGGGCTGAACAGTTCGATCCCGTTGACAACGTGATACAAATCCGGCATCGTAAAGCACTTGTGCGACTCGTACTGTCCCACGCTGTCCGGTTTGCCGACAATTTCTTGATAGGTGCTGCTGATGATGCAGTTGGCCGCATTCATGGCAATCAAGTCGGCGGTGAACTGCAAGGAAAAGTGATAGGTTTGCTCCAAGTCTTGCCAGTAGAGGTTGCTGAACAAATACTTGGATTTTTCCAATGCGTGGGCGACGTTCATTTGAATCACGTTCAACCGCCGGGCCAGCAAAAAGGCGACCAAGTTGCCATCGGAATAGTTACCCACAATCAGATCCGGCTTGCCTTGCAGTTCGGCTAGCAGTTCTTTTTCTGCGTCGATGGCGTAAGTTTCTAAATACGGCCAAATTTCAAACCGAGAAATCCAATTTTGGGTCAGCTTGGGATTGAATTCCCGGAACGGAACCCGCAAAATCCAAGCATCATCCGTACCGCGAACTTTTTCGAGGCGTTCGTTGCACCGCGTCCCGTCGGCGTTGGGAATCAAACGGGAAAGAATAATCACTTTCGGGTGCACGCCGAGTGCGTCCAAACCCGCCAGACTCAGTTCTTCTTGCAGTTGTTTTTCGATGCTGCGGGCCTGATCGAGGACATATACCACTTGTCCCCCGGTGTCGGGCCGTCCGAGTACGCCTTCTTGGCCGAACCAACCGTGCACTGAGACTAAAACGATGCGAAACACCATCGGTATGCGGGAGACGAAGGCTTCGAGAACTTCATCGTTGGGGGAGTCGATGGACTCGTCGAGACACTCGAGGGTTTCGCGAACTCGGCCGGCGGTGTTGCCCCAACCGGGCTCGAATCCCATATCTTGGAGGGCAAACCGAAAGTTTTCGTAGGGTTCGTCGTCGGGTCGGCCGCTGACAAAGGCGATCGCTTTTTTGACGCGATCGCTGAGTTGTTGCCAACTGCCAATGCGGGGGTTAATCAGCAGTTGCAAACCGTTGTAGGAATGAATGCTGAGAAATTGAAATAGGGCTTGCTGCCATTGTAGGGGATCGGCAAATAGTTTGCTCGACAAATAGCGGTTGAGAAACTGTACGCCTTTGCCGATGTTTTTGGCATCGCGAATGGTGGGGGAGTAATCGTAAAACGGGCCGAAGTCGAGCTCGAATACATCGCCTTCCTGGGGATGGTAGCGATTGACGAAGCGATCGCGCAAGTCGAGCAGTTCTTGTACGCTGAGCAGTTCGACGGTCAGATCTTCGCCAATGCGATAGACTTCGTGAGAGGCAATTTTGGGGCGAATGATGACGTAGGTACTCTCGTTTTCGAGAATAATTTCTTGGGTGTAGTAAATTAACTTGCCCAAATGGGACGATCGGGCAAAATAGCTGTCTTTTTGATGTTGGCTGCAATAATCGCTGAAGGCACGTTCGATATCGTTACGCAGCAAGTAACGTTTATCGCCAGACCGCAATTCGCTAGCAAATTGGAGCAAGTCGCCCCGTTCGGGACTGTTGAGCACTGCATCAATGAGCTCGGACATTTCTTATAACCTCGAACCTTTCATCAGATATGAGTTTAACGGATACCGGACGCAGCAAAATCGATCCTGCGACGGTATTTCTACCCCTGTCTACACGATGGCACAGCATGGCGCGTCTCGATCGCTCGAGAGAATAAAGATTTTGCGATCGACTCTCCGGATCGAGCTATCTTCTAGAATACCGTGTTCTCTATAGCTTGTCGGGATGCGCTTTCATTTGCCCACCACGCATCCGATCGATACAGCAATTTTAGCGGTTTGCAGACATTTATCCCGATTTTACCTTACCCTCGGCACGACGATCGCCTAGATCGCCATGCTCGAAACGCGATCGCTATCGACTTTCACTCGGCCGCGAACGATGCGACGAATGAGGCGATCGACCGATCGGCGTTCTTCTTCGTCTAGGGACTCGTCTAGGGTGGCCGCCATCAAACCGTAGCGATCGCCGAGGGTTAGGACTCCGGTATCGGCGACGGAGGCCAGGATTTCAGCAGTGGCACCGGGAAGCAGTTGGACGCAGGGAATCATCATATCGATCGAATCTCTCACTCGACAATTCTAGTGTGATTCATTTTTCGGGTTTTATCCGCGATCTTCCGCAGGAACGAGCGCGATCGTCGTCTGTTTTCGGTGCGATCGCGGATACGTTTCGCTGCGATCGCGATCGCAAGGGGTGCTGTGACCCCTCAGAGGATTGTAAAGACAACGCAAAGACACCCCCCCCATCCGCAGGTCAATCCAAAAATTTACCGAAACTTTACCAACCCAATGGCGATCCTCACGATTTTTTTACGAACGGTGGCGAATCTGGCAGCTATGATGGCTTTAAAGCAGAAAAGCACCTATTGGGCGTAGGTGCTGGAATCATCACAAGGGTAAAGAGGTGGAGCTTTCCACCTCACTTCTTTTATAAACGGAGAAATTGTTATTTTTTGACGAGATGTGCCGATTTTGCGATCGTCAGTCGCTTCGCTCCAATTCAAAATTAAGACCGTTTTTCTCCTCACCCCCCTAAAACCTAAAACCTACTCCCTAAATACCTTGCTGAATCAGCAGTCGATCGCGATCGGGAAATACGATCGCGGCTCGTTACCGATCTGGCGAATACCATTCAAAAACTGGTCGCCGAACTGGAAAATACCGGACGATCGCCCCAAGCAGCGAGACAAGAAGCAGGAGAACAACTCACCGCGATCGCTCGTACTAACCCCAGTTTCAAAACTCGCTTGCAACACTGGCGATCGGTGATTTCTGAAAGTATTGTCGGCGAAGCCGCTTACGAAGTGTTGAAATTGTGCTTAGCCGCTTTAGGTAGCGCGATCGTATAATACCATTTTCCAGTAGTAGGGTGGGCAATTCCAGCCCTACAAGACACGATCGCTTAAAACAGAGCGAAATAGTTGTATGCGCCCAACACAGTTAACAGCAAGCCGCAAAGTAATTCCAATTGTCGTCTTGATAAGCCAATATCTAACTGCTTTCCTAACAAATACCCGCCGCCGATCGTCACCAAACTCGAACCGAAACTTAGGGCGCTTGTCAGGTTGATATCGAGTTCGGTAATGCCTGCCCCCACACCCGTTCCGAAATTGGTAGCGGTAAGTGCGAGTCCCAAAATCCAAGCCTGTTTGAGATTCATTTTGGTCGCGGGAGGAGTTTCGGAACGATTTTTTTGCCAAGCGGTATACATCCCCCACAAACCGATCGCCATCAAGATTGTACCGCCTAAGTGGGAAGCGGTTTGTACTGAGAGAAAATCCTCGATCGCGTCGCCAACAGACATCGCTACGAGGGTACTGATTCCCGAAAGAACGGCGATCGTCAAATTAGCTCGCCAACCGACTTTCAGCTTTTTGAGGCCGTAGGTGACACCCACAGCCAAATTGTCGAGGTTGGTAGATAAAGCCAGTAAAAAAGAAGCGATCGCAGCAGTCATATCAATGAGCAATGAACAATGAGCAATGAGCAATTAACAACGAGCAATACCTCGGACGCTCAGTCGGCGGCTTGGATATAGTAAACCTTAATATAGTATAATGATTGTTGCCGGGGCGATCGCACTCCCAAAAGAAGGATCTTTGGTATATTTTGTAGGGGTAGCGTCCCTGGGCCTACCCCGTTCGATTGTAACTATTCAGGTGTCCGATCGCGCCTCGGGTGTAGAAACCCGGTTTC
>CAKZKB010000518.1 GCA_937121005.1 uncultured cyanobacterium
GTGAATGCTTCGCCCGCCTAGGTGTATCAGATTGTAGCATTGATTAACCGGATTTTATATCACGCCAAGGTTGGGATAGAATACCGATAATTTTCTCCGTATCTGCGATATAATATTCGCTGAGGTCAATTTCTAAAACGCGATCGCGCAGGTGCAAAAAGCGCCAAACGGTTCCATTGGTGACGGTTCCATAAACTGTTAAAATATCGTTGTTTTCCCGTTGGTTGAAAATTTGCGCCGCAAGCATTTCGGCTCCACATTGACCCAATCCATTTTTGAGGTTGTCATTTTTTGCTTCTACAATGGTAATAACGGGAGCGCGGACGAACAGTCGTTCTGGACTTTTGCTCGCCAAAAAGTCCCAAACCCCACCCAAACCGCGATCGGGATCGACGACAAATTCCACGCCAGAAAACAGGCTAAATGACTCCTGAAACTGTCGCCGCAACTCCAGCAAAATGGGAGCGACAATCAACTCCGATCGCGCTTTTTCCGAGTTGATAGCAACTGCCAGATCGATGGTTTCTGCTAGGGTTTCGCGCAGGCGATCGCTGCATTTTCCATTCGCAACCGAAGCAAACAATCCCGATCGCTCCCGCACCGCGAGATCGAATTCGCGAGCCAGTTCTTCTAGTCTAAAACCATCGGAGAATATTAGCATTAAGAAACGGGAATGCAAACCGAAGGCGCAGCCAAACCGGGAAACGCGATCGTCGTCACCTCCAATGTTTCTAGAGAAATTCGGCGAATGGCGTGATTGTTGGTATCGGCAATATAGAGAATACCATTAGCCAAACTCAACCCCGACGGTTCGTAAAATCGCGCTTGCGTGCAGTTTCCGTCGGTATTTCCCGTCGCACCCGCACCGCAAAGAGTTTTACATTCTCCAGTTTGCAAATCGACGCGATCGATGTTGTGATTGTAAGTATCGGCAACCCACAAATAGCCGTCGCCGTATTCGACTCCCAAACAGTGCTGAAGCAAAGCTCGATCGCCCGTACCGTCGCGATCGCCAAATTCAAACGGATCGCCGCTACCACAAATAGTACGCACTGTCGCTCCTTTGTGCAAGCCCACCCCGCGAATGGAACTAATTTCGCTGTCGGCAACAAACACTTCTAAACCGTTGGTAGCGATGCCACTGGGTTGAGCGAAACCCGATCGCCCCAAATCGCCATCGACGCAGGTTTCGTAACCCGTTCCCGCATAAGTGCCGATGATTTCGCTGACCAAATCCATGCCCCAAATTTGGTGCGATCCGGCCATCGCCACTAACAGCATATCGCCAATTTTAACCAAATCCCAAGGAGAATTTAATGCCGTCAAGCGAGCCGATCCCGAATGGGGTTGGCGGCGATTGCTTTTGCTTCCCGTTCCAGCAATGGTAGTTACGGTTTGCCGTTGCAAATCGATTTTTCGCAAGGCGTGATTTTCCGTATCGGCCACGTAAAGCAATTGCTTTTGTGCGTCCAGTGCCATGCCTTGGGGCGATCGAAATCGAGCGCTTTCAAAGAATCCATCTTGAAAACCGGGAATGCCGCAGCCGATGGTTTGCGACTCGTTTCCCTCTAAATTGGTGACAACGAGGCGGTGGTGTCCCGAGTCGGCCACAAACAAGCGATCGCCTTCACCATCAGCTAACACTTTGCCGGGAAATAGAAGCGGTGTGGTTTCGTTTTGGCGATGTTTTTCTAATGTTACAGAGAGTTCTCCAAAGGCGATCGCGCCAGTGGCGACCGATTCTTTTACCATTCCGGCGATGGTTTCCTCGAGCAGATCTTGATGTCCTTCCCCGGCAACGCGACCCACGTAATAGCCTTGGGGATCGACAAGAACTAAGGTCGGCCAAGCGCGTACCGCATATTGATTCCAAACGTTAAACCCACTATCGACCAGTACCGGATGCTCGATATCGTGGCGCAAAATGGCTTGGCGCACGTTTTCAACTGCTTTTTCGTTATCGAATTTTGCCGAATGTACGCCGATGACCGTGAGGCTATCTTTGTATTTTCGTTCTAGGTATTTTAAACTAGGGAGAACGTGCAGGCAGTTGATACAGCAGTACGTCCAAAAATCTAACAGCAAAATGCGCCCTCTGAGTTCGGACAAAGACAAAGGACGATCGGTATTTAGCCAAGGGGCAGTTGCAGGCAGTTCCGGCGCGCGGATGCGAGATGCCATAGAGAACCTCCGGGGAAAAGTTGCGCCATCTTTACTATCAATGTAACCGAGTTGGGTGCGTTGCCGCAAGAGGTTGAGGCAAATCTTAAAACTGCCAAAAGTAATCGGCCGCTTCGGCGGCGGGCATTGCCTCTAATTCTGTCTGTGGATAGAGTAAAATCGACCGGGGGACGGATGATGTTTCGTCCGATAACGGTATCCTGCGGGCAACGCGATCGGGGATACCGTCGCCGCCAATAATGTGTTGGGCTCCGGCGATCGCGATAACTTGATAATTGGGATGAGATTGTAAAAAATGGGCGATCGTCTCGGCCATGGTTTCGTCCCACAAAACCTGTACGAAAAAGAAGCGATCGAAGTCTTCCGCATTGCCATGTCCGCCATGTAAATGGGCTTCGTAAATCTCGTAGAGACGCTGGCGATAGTCCTCGTTATCGGTGTGAATTTCCTCGAGAGGCGGAAGTTGCTGTCGTTCCGCTTCGCTGAGGCTTTCCCAACCATTTGTGGCAACTTTGCGAGTTAATTCGCTGGGGGCGCTAAGGGCAAGAACCGGAATTTGACGATCGCGGGCAAAGCGTAAAAGGGGGGCGTAGGAGTCCCAATCGTAGCCCCAACGAGTATTATATTCGCTTTGTTCTAAAAGTTGGTCTTCAGTGATTTCTCCAGCAATATAAGCATCGAGTACGCTTTGGTAAGGGCGCTGGAACATTTCCATGCCGATGGCAATATTGGGATCGCGATCGTAGAGGGTTTGGATAATTTGCAGTTGGGCAACGCGATCGCTTGCGTCGTCGTGGGTTTCGCCCAGATAAATGGGGTTGGCGGTGGCGAGATCGTCGGCAATTTCTTCTAAGGAATACTCTTGTTGCGATCGCGGTTCGTAGAGGGTTTGGGCTTGTGCGGGAGGGGGAAAGCACAATGCCAGTCCGATTAACAATGCTGAGAGTTTGGCTAGTTTCATAAATTTGAATGACAACTTAACGCTGCTAGGCAATCGACAGTTGGTGGACAACAACAATGGCACTTTTGAGTCCTTCCGTCAGAGGGAAAATTCCTTTCTCTGACTCGATTGTAGCACCAAAGTCCGCCAACAGCGATCGAATTGCCTCAGTCCGTCGTCCTACCGCAATAGCGCCAACAGTCCGATTCGATCGCGACTTTTGTTCGACGATCGCGAACAGCGCTACGTTTTGATTGACCAAGAATGTCATGGATACAAGCCCCCGAATTTATTCGTGGACAACAAAAGCGAAGCATCCGCACAAGCCCCTGGCTTTAGACATGGGATCTAAATTTTGCGAAAAGTTGGGGGTGTAGATTTTCTTCCCCCCAAACTTTTCAAGACGAATTTTTAATTTTTAATTTTTAATTCCGCGAAGCGGTTGACTGTGGCTGGACGGAAAAGCGCTATTTCCATGCTACCCCAATTCACATTGAAATTATAGAGAATCGCATCTGGATTCAGCGCGACGATACCGATCCCGGTGTTGCTGTCGAACTGCGCGATCGCGGTATTCCCACCCAACAAATTATCCTCGGTTTTCGCCCTCCCCACCTACGCCAATACACGGGTTTCGGCACAGACGAACTTGCAAGTTAAGCGGGCCGTATCGCCTACTCTACAGAGCGGCTTCTTTTCCAGGCTAACACGAGTTTGATTTCTCCGTAGTCGTAAGTTTCTTGTAAATATTCGTAAATGGGTTTGAGAGCTTGGCTTCCTAATGTCGCGATCGCGGCTTCGATGACTTGGCGGCGCTCTTGGGGCACCAAATCGTCAATCTCGACAGGTTGTTTTTTCTCGATCAGTTCGGCTAAATGACTGCGAATTGTACTGGCTTTTAAGCTGCGATGCTTGGCAATTTCTTTGACACCAAACCCCTGTTGGTACAAGTCTAAGGTTTGTTTTTGCGTGGACGAAACCGTATCGCGACCGTATTCGCAAATGGCACTGACAAAGCGCTCTCCATACTGTTCTAACTTGTAGTCGCCCACGCCAGAGAGTTCGCCAAATTCCTCTAAACTTTGCGGGCGCATTTGGGCCATTAACCGCAGCGTCGAATCGGCAAAAATGGTATAGGGAGCCACCGATCGCTCGTCGGCGATCTGTTTGCGTAGGGCTCGCAGTTTGTATAGTAACAGTTCGGCATCGATCGCCCTTTGGGAGCGATCGACCCCAGAAATGGAAACGGTTTTGCGAGGCACAGAAATCGTCACCGATCGCTGCTTTTTCATCACTTCCCAACTGAGATCGTTGAGCTTCAAAACCGGAAACCCGTCGGTGGTTTCATCTACTAAACCTTGATGCAGCAGCGATCGTCCCAGTAACTTCCACTCATCTGCCGTGCGCTCTTTTCCGATACCGTAAGTAGACAGTTTATCGTGACCGTATTTAAGGATTTTCTTGGCTTTGGAGCCGCGCAACACATCGATGATATGAGAGATGCCAAAGCGCTGGCGACAGCGAGCCACGCAAGATAAAAACTTCATGGCTTCTAGCGTCCAGTCT
>CAKZKB010000519.1 GCA_937121005.1 uncultured cyanobacterium
GAACCGATCGCGCCACCCCCTCAAAATTATGCCATTGGTTGGCTGGTTCCGGCGGGAATTGGCTTAGCCGCCGTCATTGCTGGGGCGATCGCGATCGCCCGTAAAAAAGTGCCGCTTCGCACCACCGAACGAGAAAGCGACACCGAGGTAAATTCTAAACTCTAAATTCTGAACTCTGAACTCTGAATTCTGAACTCTATGCCGACTCCGGTTTCGGTAACGACGATGGGTGCAACACCACCTCAGCCGTCGATCGCTTCTCGACCATCTCCCGCGTAATCGTACATCGGGTTACGTCCTTGCGCGAGGGCAACTCGTACATGACATCGAGCATCAACTCTTCTACAATACTGCGTAGCGCTCGCGCTCCCGTTTTGCGACGGTAGCCTTCGCGGGCGATCGCCCGTACCGCGTCCGCTTTGAACTCCAACTGTACGTTGTCCATTTTCAGCAGTTTTTCATACTGCTTCACCAGTGCATTGCGCGGTTTGGTGAGAATTTCGACTAGCGCTTCTTCGTCGAGGGGTTCGAGTACCGCCATCACCGGAACCCGACCGATAAACTCGGGAATCATCCCAAACTTCACCAGATCGTCCGGCTCTAAATGGCGTAAAATCTCAGAAGCCCGTTTTTCGCGCGATTGCTGTCCGCCTTCTCCCGGTTGCACGAAACCGATGGACTTTTTGCCCATACGCTGGTCAACAATTTTATCGAGACCGACAAACGCGCCGCCGCAGATAAACAGAATGTTGCTCGTATCGATTTGAATGCAATCTTGATAGGGATGCTTGCGCCCGCCTTGGGGGGGAACGTTGGCGATCGTCCCTTCTAACATTTTTAGCAACGCTTGCTGTACCCCTTCCCCAGAAACATCGCGGGTAATAGAAGTATTTTCGCTCTTGCGGGCCACCTTATCGATTTCGTCGATATAAATAATGCCGCCTTGAGCCTCTTCCACATCCAGATCGGCCACTTGCAGCAAGCGCAAGAGAATATTTTCTACATCTTCCCCTACATAACCCGCTTCCGTGAGCGTCGTCGCATCGGCGATCGCGAAGGGAACGTCGAGAATTTGTGCTAAGGTTTGCGCCAGCAGGGTTTTACCGCATCCCGTCGGCCCCGCCAACAAAATATTTGACTTGTGTAGGTCTACACCATCGTCGCCGGGAACTTTCCCCCGCGATCGCGCTTGGGTGAAACTGAGGCGCTTGTAGTGGTTGTACACCGCCACCGACAGTACCTTTTTGGCCTCATCTTGCCCGACGGCGTATTCGTCGAGATACTTCTTAATTTCCCTGGGTTTGGGTAACTGGGCGATCGAGCGGTGAGACGTGCGACTGCGGCGCTTCTCGGGCGGTTCCGGGTGGGGGGCCACAGGTTGGGGGGCATTTGCCGTCCCATCAAATAGTTCTTCGTCTAAAATTTCGTTGCACAAGTCCACGCATTCATCGCAGATGTACACGCCCGGCCCGGCAATCAGCTTGCGAACCTGTTCTTGGGACTTGCCACAAAAAGAACATTTGAGATGGGAGTCGTATTTGTTCGGCATAAGACAGTTCCTAGCGGGCGGCGACTTCAGCTTCGAGGGCGGGTCGGGTAATGACGCGATCGACAAGACCGTAGTCTTTAGCTTCTTCGGCCGACATGAAGAAATCCCGTTCCGTGTCGGCTTCGATGCGATCTAAGGGTTGGCCCGTATGTTGGGCTAGCAACCGATTTAACGTACTTTTGTGATAGAGAATTTCTCGGGCTTGAATCTCGATATCCACCGCTTGCCCGCGAGCGCCCCCGAGGGGTTGGTGAATCATAATCCGCGAACTCGGTAGCGACATCCGTTTTCCATGGGCTCCCGCAGCCAGCAAAAAGGCTCCCATACTTGCCGCCAACCCAAAGCAAATCGTCACCACGTCCGGGCGAATTTGCTGCATGGTATCGTAAATCGCCATGCCTGCGGTGACAGAACCGCCGGGGGAGTTGATATAGAGTTGAACGTCTTTTTCGGGATCCTCGGCATCGAGGAACAACAGTTGGGCAACGATGGAGTCGGCAACCGTATCATCGACAGGCGTACCGAGAAAGATAATGCGCTCTCGCAGCAGGCGCGAGTAGATGTCGAAGGCTCGCTCGCCCATGCCAGACTGCTCTACGACCATGGGGATGGTATTGCGCGGAGCAATGGAAGACACGGGGACGGAATTGGAGCTTTGGATGTCGTAGCAATCGCGCTGGGATACGAGCATACGGGCGTTTGTCGTGGGATCTATCGAGTGTGAGGGGCCGGGTCTCGAGCCCGAACCTTATCTATTATGACGCAGACTGGGGAATTAATCAGCGAGCAGCATTTAGACATTTGTAGGGGTCAACGGCGTTGACCCAATCTGGGATAGGGTGCAACGAAGAACCTTAAGGGCGAATGCCATTCGCCCCTACAGTGCTTATACCGACTCCTCCTCTGTACTGGCGGCTTCCTCCTGCGTACCTTCTGCGTCTTCGCTGTCCGCGTCTGGCGCGAGAGATCCCTCGGGGACGTATTCGATTTTGGCCCGTTCGCGCAACCAGTCGAGGGCGGCTTGTTCGCGGAGTTCGTCTTCGACGTACTCGCGCAGGCGATCGGGATCGACATCGCGATCGCTCAGTTGCTCGCTAATTTCAGTAACTTTTGCCTCGACTTCGCTCTGTTCGATTTCGAGCCCTTCTTTGTTGTAAATAAACTTGAGTGCCAGTTTGCGCTTCAGTCCGCCGATCGCCTCGGGACGAGCGTTTTCTTGCAGTCGCGGCATGGTCTGCTCGTTATAAAACTGGCTGACATCCATGCCGTACTGCTCTAACTGCACCGCCGTGCGAGTAAGAACGACATTCACTTGTTGGCGAATCTCGGTTTCGGGCAGTTCGACATCAATTTTTTCGATTAGTTGAGCGACGATCGCCCCTTCGACATTATTCTTGGTTTTGGTTTCGGCTTCGTTTTTAAATCGCTCTTCTAGAGTGGAGCGCAACTCCTCTAGCGTGTCGAAGTCGCTGATTTCTTGGGCGAAGTCGTCGTCGAGTTCGGGAAGCTCTTTTTCTTTGAGATCCTTCATCGTCACGGTAAAAATTGCCGGAGCGCCGGCCAGGTCTTCGCGGCCGTATTCTTCGGGGAAAGTAACGTGCAGGTCTTTGGTTTCGCCGACATTCATCCCCACCATGCCTTCTACCATACCTTCAATGAGGCGACCTTCAACCAGTTCGATTTCAAAGTCGGTAGCTGACCCGCCAGTGAAGGGTTCGGGGTCTTGTCCTTCTTCTTCGGAGACTAATTTCCCTTCGTAGTCGATAATGGCCACATCGCCCATTTGTGCGGGTCGATTTTCAACGGGAATTAAGGTGGCGTGTTCGGAGCGATGTTCGTCTAAAACTTTGTTGACGCGATCGGGGTCGTATTCAATTTTTTCGGCTTTAATTTCCAGGTTGTCGTACCCTTCTAGCTGGGGTTCTGGCGGAATGTCTACCGTCGCCTCGAAGGTAAACGGTTCGCCGGGTTGGAAGCGATCGATCAGTTCTTCAAATTCGGTCTTGAGTTGGTAGTTTCCCAAGGCCTCAATATTTTCTTGCGCGATCGCTTTTTCTAGGCTGCTTTGCACGATTTCCTCAATCGCAGCCGCTTTGACGCGAGTTTTGCCCAAGCGCTGGAGCAAAATCTTTTGAGGTGCTTTTCCTTTGCGAAAGCCCGGAATGTTAGCTGTTTGCGTCAGCCGTTGGACGGTGCGATCGTAGGTTTGCTGAGACAGATCGGCGGGAACTTCAATTTCTAATCCAAGTTGGCTGGCGGGGAGTTTTTCTTGGGTGACTTTCATCAAAACCTCAAACAACGATCGAGCGGTCTGGTACGGGGTTCGGTACGCCAGAGCCGGGGTCGGCCCGAACCCGAGCGTCGATCTAGTGTAGCAGACCCAGACGATCGCTGTAAAGACAGCCTCAGCTTTCTCAATAACAGCGATCTAGTTGCAACTTGCTGAGAAGCAGCCGGCCGATCGCGATTCTTCCGTTAACCCAAAATTGTAAGGAGTCAGGTATGCTAGGCTAAACGGCTGTAGAAACTGGGTTTCTCTGTACAACCCGAACACTTACTCTCCAATTACCCATTACCAATTACCGTAAGCATTCAGGTGGTATCGAGAAACCCGGTTTCTCAAAGGATAGACTCGAATTTTATCTGGCGATCGGCAAGAAACCGGGTTTCTACGCCCATTAACGATCGGACACCTGAATAATCACCAATTACCCATTACCGGAACCGGAGGTTTCAAACTTACAGAAAGCTGCGAGATGGCGATGTTACCACCAAAACAAATATCGACATCGGTTCCGGGGGTGCGCTCCCGATTTTGATAGCTACCCACGTAGGTAAAATACTCGCCTTCGATGCGATAGTTAAGCGGTAGCGGACGAATACTCGGTCGGCAAAAAACGATTTCCGGTTCGCGATCGTCCGGATCTAAGGCCGGTAAATTGACATTCCAGAACGTCCCCGGTTCGCACGGACGCGACATCAATTTTTCGAGTACCTTTTGCGTGCGTCGCTTTGCCCCTTCCCAGTCAATTTCGCTTTTTTCTAAGCGTCCGGGAATCCGTTTTCCCTGTCGATATTGAGAGATAGCAATAGAATTGATGCCGTGAAATGCCGCTTCTCGCACGGCTGCTACCGTCCCCGAAATATACTCGTCTACGCCCATATTACCACCGGAGTTGATCCCCGACAGAATCCAATCAATTTGCGGGCACAATTGGGCGATCGCGACTCGAGTACAGTCAGCAGGAGTACCACTAACAGCATAATCTTTTGGCGATCGCTGTTCGACGCGAATCGAGCTTTGGGTCGTCACTTGATGTCCGCAACCGGAGTATTGTCGGTCTGGGGCAACAACGATCGTTTCTTCGGTAATGGCCGATCGCAGGGCTTCAATTCCCGGTGCGCCGATGCCGTCGTCGTTAGTTAGAATAATAGTCAAGTCGCTTCGCTCCAATTCGTCTTGAGTCTTGAAAAGTTCAGGGGGAAGAAAATCTACGCCCCTGACTTTTCGCAAAATCTAAAATCTAAAATTGAATGACCTCCATGTTCTCAATAACGGCGATCGCCTTGGGGTAACTCTACCACAAAAGTAGTGCCCGATCGCCCATTTTCCCCGGCAAAAGTGTCCCAAGGATGGTTCGCCGGACTGTCAACGCGCACGTCACCACCCGCTTGCACTACCAATTCCCGGACGATCGCCAAACCCAACCCCGTACCGGGAATATTCCCTTGCGCTTGTACGCCACGATAGCGACGCTGAAACAGGCGTTCTAGGTCTTCTGGGGGAATGCCAACTCCGGTATCCGTGATGGCGACGGCGACATTTTCTGCCCCCGATCGCCCTGGCAAAATCCCCGCTTCGACAGCCACAGTTCCTCTAGTTGGGGTATATTTAATGGCGTTGTCGATGAGGTTGTTTAAAATCTCTCGCAGGGCCTTGGCATCAATGGCGACAACGGGGAGATTTACAGGGACGCGATCGCGCAACTCAACCCCTTTTTCAGAGGCGATCGCCCTGGCCGTTTCTAGTATAGGTGAGAGCACTTCTTCCACTCGACAAGTTTCGTCGGTTCCCCCAGGAAGCAAGGGGATCGATCGCGTTTCCGAACTGGGTAAGGCCACCGTATCGGCTTCGAGATCTAAAGCGCGATCGAACTGTTCGGCCAGATCTTTGAGGCGATCGCTTTCGCGGATAATATTGCTGGCAATATCGCGTTCTTTTCCCGGTTGCAAGCGCTGTAACAATAGCTTGGCAAAAATGCCCAACGCTGTCAACGGATTGCGAAATTGATGCAGTAAGTCGTCGAGGAGGTTGCGTCGTTGGGTTTCCACTTCTTGGATCCGACGATAGCGACCTTCTAACCACCGCGATCGGCGATCGAGAAGGTAAGCGATCGTCAGGGTACGGGCAATGCGTTCGACCTGCTGGCGTTCGTTATCTTCCCAGGGGCGATCGTCTCGGTTTGCCACCAGCAGCCCGATAATGGCGCTCTCGTGCATCAAGGGTAACACGACGCGATAATCTTCCAATTGAGGAGGATCGCTCTGTGGTGGCGCATCAGAGGGCGGTAAGGGCAAGTCCGTCCCCAGTAGCGGCGGGATAGAGGGACGCAACGGATCCACTCCCGCCTCGGGCAGTACCCACTCTTCTTCCAAGTTGGCGGCCAACTCTGGGGCCACGGCCACGGGGATCAAGTTGGGGGCCTCCTCTCCAGAAGTGCGATCGGCCAGATAAATGGCACTAGAAGCTGCACCCAGGCCCGGCGCAATTAAGGCCGCCTGGGTGCGACACAGTTGGGTAAATTCCGCACTCACCTGAATGTCCACAACGCGCTACGGTCTCCGGTTCAATCTCTATTGTATAGCGCTTTGCCGGGCTCCCTTTGCTAAACTCCGTTGCTCGTATGCTAAAACATTG
>CAKZKB010000520.1 GCA_937121005.1 uncultured cyanobacterium
ACTGCGGTGGCAGCGGCCACGGGGGCGCTGTAAGCAACGCAGATCCAAGGACGCATACCCAGACGGAAGCTGAGTTCCCACTCGCGACCCATGTAGGCAAAGATGCCGATGAGGAAGTGGAAGCAGATCAGCTGGTAGGGGCCTCCGTTGTACAGCCACTCATCTAGGGAAGCAGCTTCCCAGATGGGATAGAAGTGCAAGCCAATGGCGTTCGAGGAAGGAACGACGGCACCGGAGATGATGTTGTTGCCGTAGAGCAACGATCCGGCGACCGGCTCGCGGATTCCATCAATGTCCACAGGGGGAGCCGCGATAAACGCGATGATGTAGCAGATGGTGGCGGTTAGTAGGCAGGGGATCATCAACACACCAAACCAGCCGATATACAGGCGGTTGTTGGTGGAGGTGATGAAGCTACAGAACCGTTCCCATGCGTTGGCGCTCTCGCGCTGTTGCAAGGTGGTAGTCATGATGATTGCTATGAAATTGTCAAGGTTCGGATGACACTTACTATATTAAGCAGGTTTTTAAGGTTTGTAAAGGGGTGTAAACACAAAATTTAATTATACTTATGATAAGTTTAGCTTATATGAGGTGGGATCGCCTGGAGATGGTCTTTATATGAGGGCTGAGGGTACGCGATCGCCTCCCGTCGGGGACAGTGAATCAGAAAACGGACGATCGCCCCTCAGACTGCCATCATTTTCTCAGTTCGGTATCGACGCGATCGCGCCACAGGGAACCCTCCCCAGAGTTATCGAGGACGCGATCGGCGAGCTCGCACTTGCGATCGAGGGGCATTTGAGCCGCGATCCGGGCTTGCGCTGCGGGTAAACTGAGGTTGTTACGCTCCATGAGACGATGGCATTGTTCGTCTAGAGAACAGGATACCACCCAAACTTCTGTGACTAAATCCCTCATGCCGGCCTCAAACAGTAGGGGCACGACTAAGACAATTCTCAGATTCGGCGTTTGACGTTTGTATTCTTCGATACTTTTGACAAAACGCTGGCGCACGTAGGGGTGAATTTGAGCCTCGATCCACTGACGATCGTCCTCGCTGTTAAAGATAATTTGTCCCAGTTGGGGGCGATCGAGGTTGCCATCTGGGGTTAAAATCTTTTGGCCGTAGCGTTGGACGATGCGATCGAGAATTTCCGATCCCGGTTCGACCGCTTCGCGAGCAAATATATCCGCATCGAGAACCGGGATCCGATAGGTTTCGGCGATATAGTTGGCAACGGTGGTTTTTCCAGTGGCAATTCCTCCGGTTAAACCAATGATGCGATTGTCCATAATCACCCTTCGGGAATTCAAAATTCAAAATTCAAAATTTCCCCTGGTGGCGTTCCTCACCGCTCCATTTTACATGAGTCCGTAGGGGCGAAGCATTCGCACCGAAACAGGGAGAAAAACTGCGATCGACTAGAAGGCGAATGCTTCGCCCTCGCAATCGCGTTCCAACGAGGGGAAGCGTAGCGTCGGGCAATTAAGCAGCACCAAAAATCTGACCGCTAACGCCGGGAACTTCTCCTAAAAAGGTTCCTTGCCCTGACGTGCGGTTAATCGAAATGCGATCGCCACCGGAAGTATAACCGATAAGCTCACCATTTTCTAAATCTAAGCCAAAAATGTTATTGAACCCGATATTGCCAATTCGCAATGCGCTTCCGTCTAAACCAACCGATACCAATATATCGCTGCTAGAACCATCTGCTGTCAAAAAGAAGCGTTGTGTCAGAGGATCGAACGCCATGTCTCCACTGCTTTCGAGTCCAGATCCAAAATTTGCAAAAACAGTTGCTCGTCCAGTTTGAGTATCGATCTGGTAAAGGCTTGAATCGCTGTTCCTTGCCGCAAATAGCCTGTTATCATTTGTAAATCCTAAAGCATTAAATCCACTAGAACCTAAATTCCCAACTTGAAAAGACTCACCTGTAATCGGATCGATTTCATAAAGTGAATTGAACGTTACTCCAAAAAGTTGTCCGTTAACCGATAAAGCAATGTCAGTAAAATCCGGGCCGCGACTAATTTCTGAAAATGCTCCTGTCAAAGAGTTAAGCTGACCAACTCGACCATTTCCAGTGGAAATAATGCTAAAATTTGGACTCAATCCTGAAAGTGGAAACGGAGCAGTTAATCGTCCTTCAAACATTCCCGACAATAGATAATGATTTAAGCCTTGGGCAAAGTTAAATCCAATAGCAGCTAAGTCAGGGTTAGCATTCAGATAGAAAGGTGCATTAAACACAGGTGAAGCAAAGCGACCTTCATTAATCCCAGAAAATCGAAAGTGGTCGAATAGTTGCTCGTTATTGAATCCCACTACCGCTAAATCGGGATTGACTGCTCGATAAAAATTGACATCGAATACGTTAGAAAATATTCGCCCTTCTGCTACACCCGACGAGGACAAATGATCGTACAATTGACGGTTAGTCCGTAAGCCAGCAGCCGCTAGATCGGGATTTGCTGTCCGGTAAACATTCAGATCCACGTAAGGTGAAAATCGCCGTCCTTCATTCACTCCAAAATTAATGAAGTGTGCAAAAGCTCCATCGTCGGGTAGACTCGCTAAGTCAGGATTAGCTTGCCGATAAAAATTTGGGTCGAACAAGTTGGTGGCCATACGGAGATATACCTATAAACTAAAAAACGATTTGTCACTCGCCCCCAAGGATGGAACTGACGATTGACTCTCTATCCTTCTATCTACCAAAAAGGGGATTTTTTACGGCAACGCCCCCAAATTGTCACAAAATTTTACAATAGGCGGGGGCAAAAGCCGCGATCGTCCTATTTACAAGGCTGGTGGATCCTGCGCGAGGTGGGCATTTGGGCGCGATCGTCCGATCGCCCCTTGACTATCCGCGATCTTCTCGGTCAGAAACCGGGTTTCTACGCTTGTTCGCGATCGAAGATCTGGATACTTCCTGTAATTCTGAACTCTGAATCGGAGCGTAGCGGCGGGCAATTATTTAAGCAGCACCAAAAATCGCACCGCTAACGCCGGGAACTTCCCCTAAAAAGGTTCCTTGCCCTGACGTGCGGTTAATCGAAATGCGATCGCCCCCGCTAGTATAGCCAATCAGTTGGCCATTTTCTAGATCCAAGCCAAAAATATCTTGAAATCCCGTTTCGCCAAGTTGAATGGCGCTACCGTCTAAACCCACCGACACCAAAACATCGCTGTTCGCACCATTGGCATCTGCGGTCAAGAACAAGCGTCGCGTCCAAGTATCGAATACCAAATCGCCACTGCCGATTCGTCCGGCTCCATAATTTATTACAGCAGTCGCTTGTCCAGTTTGGGGATTGACTTCGTATAGATTCGCATCAGTGCGTTTAATGGCAAAAAGTTGGTTCTCCGTTGTGAATCCTAAACCGACAAACTCATCCGATCCCAAACTACCAATTCGAGACGATTGACCCGTAAGCGGATCGACGGAAAATAAAGAGTTGAGGTTGATACCAAAAAGTTGACCGTTCGGGGATAAGGCAACATCGGTTAAGTTGCGATCGCCTCCAATTTCGGTAAACGTTCCGGTTACGCGATCGAAAATACCAACTTGTCCGTCTCCAGTCGAAAGGATGCTAAAGTTAGGACTAAGACCCGAAATCGGCGCTGGAGACGTAAAGCGTTTTTCAGACATTCCGAGCAGGACATAATGATTTAACCCTCGGGCAAAGTCAAAGCCAGCCGCAACCAGATCGGGGTTGACTGCCAAGTAAAAAGGAGAGTGAAAAATGGGTGAAGCCAGACGACCCTCATCAATCCCAAATGTGCGAAAATGGTCGAGAAGTTGCTCGTTATTGAGACCGATCGCGGCTAAGTCTGGGTTGGAGGCTCGATAGAAGTTAACATCGAAGACATCAGAAAAAATACGCCCTTCGGCTACGCCAGAAGTAGAAAGATGGTCGTATAGCTGGCGATTGGTTGTTAACCCGGCGGCGACCAAATCGGGGTTAGAGATTCGGTAAACATTCAGATCCGCATAGGGCGAAAACTGCCGCCCCTCGTTGACTCCAAAATTGATAAAATGAGCGAACGCATCGCTGTCGTTGAAGCTGGCGAGATCCGGATTCGCTTGTCGGTAGAAGTTAGGATCGAATAAATTGATGGCCATTGAAGAGTCTTTCTCTAAAACGTTGCCATGCAAGTTGTTGGTACGCTTGCAGGATGAAATGAGGCACTGCCCCCTATCCTTCTATCTACCAAAAAGGGGATTTTTTACGGCAACGCCCCCAAATTGTCACAAAATTTTACAATAGGCGGGTGCAAAAGCTGCGATCGTCCTATTTACAAGGCTGGTGGATCCCACACGAGGCGGGCATTTGGGCGCGATCGTCCGATCGCCCCTTGACGCGATCGCGAATTTGAGGGAAACTTAACGTTAATTAGTGTCAGTTTGTCCTTTTTCGTTAACTTCTGTTAACTTAAAAGCTGTCTTGCCTCGATCGCGTCCTATCCCGTAACGGCTATGGAAACCTTAGAATTCGTCATTTATCCCGACGGTCGGGCTGTCGAAAAGGTGACGGGCATCAAAGGCGCGTCCTGTACCGAAGTGACCGCCGCCATCGAAGCCCAACTCGGCCGCGTCGTCTCCCAAGAGAAGACGGCCGAGCATTTTGCCACCGAAACCCAAACCCAAACCTCGACTGTCGCCAACCAAGCCACCTACAGCCAGTGGTAACGGCTTTTTACTGTCCACCTGTTTTACTTTAAATCGTCGCTTACAGTCATGTCCCACTTCAGCCATATCAAAACCCAAATTCGCAACCTCAACTACTTGCAAAGCGCCCTGACCACCATGGGGATCGATTGGAAAGCCGGCCCCAAAGACGTGCGCGGCTACCAAGGACAAACCCATTCCGCCGAAGTGGTTATCGAGCAAGATAACGGCTACGACATCGGTTTTTGCTGGAACGGCCAGCACTACGAACTGGTGACAGATTTACAATACTGGCGACAATCCGGGTCGGTAGACTTTTTCCTGAATCGCGTTTCCCAACAGTATGCTTTGCAAACGGTGACATCGGAAACGGCCAAACAAGGCTTCCAAATTTCCGAACGCCAGCAAAACGAAGATGGTTCGGTGCGCTTGGTGTTGCAACGCTGGAGCGCTTAGCAACGCATCAACGCATCAACGCATCAACGAACAACAGTACATTTGTAGGTTGGGTTGAAGAATGAAAACCCTTTGACAACGCATCAACGCATCAACGAACAACGAACAACGGTACATTTGTAGGTTGGGTTGAAGAATGAAAACCCAACAACCGCAGGTTGATGGCGTTGGGTATCGTGCCTCTACCCAGCCTACGAGATGTCTCTTTTGTCCTCTCAATATCCCATTACAGGGAGTGCAAGGCATTCACTAAGCCTCCGTTCTCAAAAAACCTCATTTTTCGATGTGAATGCCTTGCCCCTACAGATTTTTACAATTTCCCTAATACCTAATCCCTAAAACCTAACACCTTTATTATGAGTTTTGAACCCAACCCAAACGAACTAGAAGCACGCACGGGGCTCGAGCCCGAACTGGGTGGAGCCTTGCGCCCCGACGACGATCGCACTGGGTTAGAACCCGAACTGGGTGGAGCCTTGCGCCAAAAAGGGGTATATGTCGATGAGATTACCTGTATTGGTTGCAAGCACTGCGCTCACGTGGCTCGCAATACCTTTTATATCGAACCCGACTACGGTCGATCGCGGGTTGTTTCCCAAGATGGCGACACGGAAGATGTGATTCAAGAGGCGATCGATACTTGTCCTGTCGATTGCATTCACTGGGTTGATTACGAAGAACTCAAACAATTAGAACGCGATCGCCACGAACAGATTATCCCCCTTCCCGGCGCACCGATTAACTATGGCGCGATCGGGTCGGCACAACGGAAGAAACAATAGTTACGGTGATGTCGATATGCGTATTAAAATCGATGAATTATCCATGCCATAACACAAGAAACAATAGTAAGTGGTGCGTTACGGCGATGTCGATATGCGTATTAAAATTGATGAATTATCCATGCCGTAACACACCCTACGGGCTAATTTATGGACTGTTCTCCGGCGGTGGCTTTCCTGTGGAAAATGGCGGCGAAAGAAGCACGCGATCGCGGTGCAGTGACGATCGACCCCGTTTGTTTTTTGGTGGCGATCTGTAAAGCGGTTGATGGGAATGCTAACTTGTCCGAAATTGCCGCAGTGCGATCGCGATTTGTGGCAGCAAGGATCGACGCGAAACGGTTGCGACGGCGGTTCCGAAGCCTAATTATTTCGACGGCGGCGAAACCGTCGCCCCCCCAACGCTTGCACCGCAGCAGTGCCACCCGAGAAGCGTTTCGACAAGCAGAAGAACGGGCCGCGATCGCGGGTCGAGAGACTGTCACCGTTAGCGATTTACTCTCCTCTATTTTACACCAGGACGATCGTCCCTGGCAAGGGATTTTTGCTGAGATAGGAATTGCCGATCCGGTGGGGATTTTTAGCGGCGATCGTCTCTCGAATGCTGACGTGCGAGCCATCTCGCAAATTCAAGCCTGGATTGCAACGGCGAACCCGCACAATGGCAATTCCGATATTACGAAAACAGTGGCGATCGAACGGACGTTACAGCAGTATCCAGGAGTGGATATGGCGCAGGTTTTGCATCAGGCGATCGTCAAACCCGTAACGAAAAA
>CAKZKB010000521.1 GCA_937121005.1 uncultured cyanobacterium
CCTTTGGCTTTCACCACTTCGTAAACGATGTTCGTGACCCGAAACAGTCGAGAGAGTTCGGTGACGATCCGCAACTCTAGTTGGCGGTTGGCTCGAATACTGGGCGGTAATTTGCTACCCCGTCGGTTGTCAAACCGTTTTTGTCGGTGAGCGCGAACTGAGTAGGGAATTTTTCGGTTAATGCGCCGGGAACGGCGGGTACGTCGCATAATGCGCCGCGTTTCCATCCGTTTGCGGATTTTAGGATAGGGGAGGTCTAGATGGCCCCGCCACAAGGTGGCTCGGTTAGACTGTACCCCAATCCCACTAAACAACTTTCCCGGATCTACTCCCACCGCAATGGGTTGGGTTTGGTTCCCCGATGGTGTTTCGAGAAGTTGAACGGCAAACAAGTTCAGATCGTTGGTGACGATCCGGGCTTTTCCGTCACGAACCCAACGGCGGGCTCGCGATGCTTTAGTGGGCATTAACGGTTCGCCTTCTGGCGATAGAACGGGCACTCTTAACATGGAGATAATCCTTAGAGTGAGTATTTGAACCATTAGGTTCGTCCCTTCGATCCCCCGTTTCAAGATGTCCCTTCTTCAGGCGGCTGACAACACAGCCTTGCAGTGTGTCCGGGCTAGGGAAGTACCCGGAAGTGCGTACCAGAAACGGGTAAACGATCTAGTCAAACATGGGATAGTTGGTTGTCTATCCAAGCCCCGACCCTCTTAGGGCGGGGTTATTGACTTCAACGAAGAACGAACGGCGAACGGCGATCGATACTGATAGATGAAATGCGAGAGGTTGTATCCACGATTTTGAGGTCAGTCAACATTAAGTATGGCGGGGGATGGATCGGCGGTACATTTCGCACAGGTGAGCGATGACATCGATCAAGGTGAGCCGATAGTCGAGAAGGATGTCTTCGTTGCGTCCTTCTAGTTTAAGCTGTTTGGAGAATTCGTCCATGAGTTCCATGTGAATTTCCACGATGCGCGTGACGGAGATATCGGCAAAAAAGGCCAGGCTGACAAATTCATCGATTTGTTGGTTGCTGGTGCTATCTCGAGAGAAATAACTCAAGATAATCTCTCGATACAGTTCTCTGAGGCGATCGAGAAACTCGCCTCGTTCGTCGGGGGGCAAGTTACGGATAAAATATTGGGGGTTTCGCTTATAGTACACGCCTAAGTAGCCCAATCGCTCCCTTAGTTTTTGAATCAACCGCGTTTGCTGCGAGTCGCTGGCGGCGGTGGCGGCAACTTCGGCCGGGGCCAGGTTGAGAAACTGCTCGATCGCCTTTTCGACAAAGTTGCCCAAATTGTCGATCGCCTCAACGGGTACGCGCACTTCGGCGGCATGGTACACTGGTGAAGGCGGCGCAACCGAGGAGTCGGGATAGCCGACGATGACCGTTGGTAGCAGGATGCCGCGATCGCGCAACTGACCTACCAAATCGGACAGGTTGGAGTTCCACGCCAAGATCGTACAATCGGGATGGGGTGGATCCTCGGTAGCCAAACCGAGCAGTTCGGCTTCGTCTTGCAGGTGAGCGATGGCGTAGCGCTTGTCTTCCAAATACGTTTCGATGGACGCGGCCGGAATTTCGGACGCGAGAAACGTACAAACGGAGAGACGAGGAGGCACTGCCATCGGCAATCGTGGGGGTCAAAGGACGCATTGGTGAGTATAGAACATATTTTGTTAAAAAACTTAATTTTTATTTAAATTTATTGTAGCGCAATCTGTGCGTTCGTCTAGCCCAGAAGGGGAAGAATGGGGATAGCTGAAACCTCGATACCTTATATCCGAGAGTTAACAACCGTTGTGAACGCGATCGCCACTGATTTAAGAAAATTTGCTCGATCCGTCCCCGTTTGCGACCTGGCGACGGCACTGGTGGCGGTGCGCGAAAAATTGCGCTCCGGCCGCAGTCCCTATTTAGCAGTGGTCGAAGCCGATCGCGTTCCGGTGGGGATCGTCCGCGTGGAGCGAATTTTACCCCTGTTGCTCGATCCGCAGCCATCCCTCGCCGCCCCCCTACCGGCCGAGGTGGTAGAAGCCATCGACATTATCCGCATCGATACCGACCTGGCCCGGTTGGGGGCAGTTTTGGCCGAGCGATCGTCCGTTCCCAGCGACGATCGCCGCCTGTGCGTCTTGGTCGAACCCGAGGGACAATTTGTGGGGGTACTGGATACGGAACGGGCGATCGCCGCTTGGGCCGCCAGGGATTGTGACGGTTCCCCTACCCAAGTCGATCGCCTAGCCGATGCCATTGACAGCTTGGCATCACCGATGATGGTACAGGATCGCCATGGAGACGCGATCGCCTGCAACCGGGCCTGGTCGCGCCAGATTGCCCCCTCTGTAACAGCCGCAGACAGCCGCTTGTGGCAGTTTGTCGAAATTCCCCTGGCCCCGCAACCGCCTATCCTGACCCCCGAACCCGCACGAGTCGGAGAAGCCGTCAACGCCGCGCCGTTGTTGGTGGTGGCGCGAGATACAGCATCGGGATCCGACAGCATAACAGCCGCCAACGCCGATTTAATGCGCCGCAACCGATTTAAAGACGAACTTCTCTCCCGCGTCGGCCACGAACTCAAAACCGCCATCACCTCCCTATTGGGACTCTCCAAACTGTTAGCTGACCCCAGAGTTGGCGAGTTGAGCGATCGCCAAGAACGCTACGTCAGCCTGATTCGCCAAAACAGTCGCAAGTTGATGCGTTTGGTCAACGATACCCTAGACTTAACGCGAGTTGAAGACGGCCAGATCGAAATTGACTCCCGGCCGGTGGCGACGGCGGATCTGTGTCACCGGGCTTGGAAGCGGGTGGCCAGTCCCCTAACGGAACCTCCCCCCGAGTTCGTGCTGGATATCGATCCGTCTGTGGCCGCGATCGCCGCCGACGAAGGGCGCGTGGTGCAGATCTTGGCCCCATTGCTGTCGGAGTCGGTGCGGGTGGCACGGGGATCGGTGACGCTTCAGGTGGCCGCCTGGGATCGTTGGGTCGCCTTTATCCTCCGCAACCAGGGGAGTTGTCGCCTAGAAGCCGAGGAAATTGCTGCTTTAGCTGCCATCAATAACGACGAGGAGGGCACGGGGTTGGAGTGGGTGCTGGCCCGGAAACTGGCCCGCCTGCACGGTGGCGAACTCAGCTTGATGAGTCGGGCCGATCGCGGCTGCGAAACGGTGTTGCTGTTACCCCACGATCGCGACCCGGCCCCGGCCAAAATTAAGGGATTGATATTGCTGGCCCAAATCGACGATCGCGACTTGGCCCCCCTGGCCGACAGTCTGGCCGATAGCGGTTATCGGGTGGTGGTGGCGCGATCGACAGCCGAAACCGAGGAGAAAGCGCAGCAATTGCGGCCGGCGGCAATATTTTTAGGAGAAACCGAGGCGATCGCGTCTTTAGAGGCCGATCCGCGCACCCGTTCCATTCCCCTAGTCGCCGTTGGCTGTCGCGATCGCCGCTTGGCGCGAGTTTTACCCGATCGCCCTACCCCGGAACAACTGGCGGCGGTACTGTCCCGCTTGCCGGCCCCACCCACAGCCCGACTCGAGAAACTGACCATTTTGTGGTGCGTGCGCGAAAGCGAGGAACGGCGATCGCTGTTGCGACGGGCCGACGCAGAACGCCTGTTTCACCAGCAAGGTTGTCGGGTGTTGGAAGTCGAAGACCTCGAACAAGCCGAACTGCTGGCCAGGGTTTGGAAGCCCGATGTATTCGTACTCGAACCCCTCGACGGGGCCAAGGCCATCGCTGCCGATCTCGAGGAATTGAGCCATGCGCCCGATCTCACAGCCCTACCTTGCGTCACCCTCGATCGCGCTACCACTGAAATCGCCAACCGTATTGTCCGCGATCGTGCCGATCTCGATTGGCAAGTCTATCCCTGTTTGGCCGTCGATGGCCACGGCCAGATCGACGTTTCTGCCCTACTCGCTGCCATGCGCGTCGCCGTTAGCAATCGCTGACTCGAATCGTACCATTTCCCAACTGTTGTCGCCGTAAATATCGCTAATATGTTCGCGACAGCATTCGATAGCAAATTCGTTGAGTTCTTCGGGTTCGATGCCAAACATTTCGCCAAACGACTCCGGTTCGACTCGACAAAACCGGGGGCGATCGGGATAAATTCGGCAGGTTTTCCCGACGCGATCGTAGTTGACGCACCACCCATCGTGTCCCACCATAGAAAAATATTGTTGCAACTCTTCAGGCGATAAATATTCCTCGAGATCCGGGCGTTCCGAGGGGTCGAGATAGCAACACGCGCCGCACCCGCGAATGCACTGCCAAGTTTTCATACCGTTAGAAAATTTTACGATCGTCCGTCCGAGGGCCGAAAGCCTCAGACCGAATGGGGTTGCCTCCACCATACAATATTCTTTGGGATCGCGATCGCCATTTTTCCGTGAAAATATCCAGCCGATCGCCTCCAACACCCGCTAGAATAGAAATAGGCTGGAGTTTTTTAGCGAGTTTAAGCGTAGTCAATAACCCCGCCCTAAGAGGGTCGGGGCTTGGATAGACAACCAACTATCCCATGTTTGACTAGATCGTTTACCCGTTTCTGGTACGCACTTCCGGGTACTTCCCTAGCCCGGACACACTGCAAGGCTGTGTTGTCAGTCGCTTTCAGAAAGGACATCTTGAAACGGGGGATCGAAGGGACGAACCTAACGGTTCACATACTCAACTCTTGAGGATTGTCTCCATCATGTTAAGAGTACCTGTCCTATCGCCAGAAGGCGAACCACTAATGCCCACCAAAGCATCGCGAGCCCGCCGTTGGGTTCGTGACGGCAAAGCCCGGATCGTCACCAACGATCTAAGTCTGTTTGCCGTGCAACTCATTGAAACCCCCTCGGGAACCGAAACCCAACCGATTGCAGTGGGTGTAGATCCGGGAAAGCTGTTTAGTGGGATTGGGGTACAGTCGAGCCGAGCCACTTTGTGGCGGGG
>CAKZKB010000522.1 GCA_937121005.1 uncultured cyanobacterium
TCTCAACGGACAGACTCGCATTTTATCGGGCGATCGGCCAGAAACCGGGTTTCTACGCCCGTTGACGATCGGACACCTGAATCGTTACAACCCAACAACCGTAACTTATCGCGTTGGGTCTCGTTCCTCGACCCAACCTACGAGATTTCTGCAACCATTTTCCATTTTTATCAGCTTTTGCGAACCACCAAAACGAGAATGCCTAAAATCAGAAATCCGATTCCCCACCATAAGGAATCTCCAGGGAAGATTTTTAGAAAGAGGGTGACAATTCCCGATGTCAGCAAAGACCAGCCAACGGTGGTACGATATTTAAGCATGAGTTTTTCTCCAAGTTGATAGTAATTGATACTAATTGAACGAACGGGCTTACCTTCAGAATACGCGATCGCACCTAACGCCAACACTGTCCCAGGGAACTTGACAAAACCAATTTTTTGGTTAGCGCCTGCAAAATCCAATATTTCTCTCCCCCCGCGAAAGTGCGATACAATACGGATTTGAGGCAACGATCTAGGCGGCCTCCCCAAGATATCGGTTCTGTATGGTTTTAGCTTCCACGATCGCCATTGTCGAGAGTTCTGCGAGCGATCGCCATCGCTACCGCCAATATTTAAACGCCGATCGCCTTCTCGCAGTCGGTAGCAGTGGTGAAGGTTTGGAGTTGTGCGCCCGACACCAACCCGAAGCGATCGTCCTCGGCGACAGTATCGGGGACGCACTGGAATTTTTAGATCGCCTGCAAACCACCATCAGCCCGCCGCCGGCGGTGGTGTTCGTCGTCTCGCGATCGCGCGAAGCCCTGGCCGCCCGCGCCTTCAAAGCTGGAGCCCGCGACTATCTGATTCGCGAAGAAATAACCCCAGAAACGCTGCGAGAGAGCATTGAAACCGCGATCGCCGCAGGTAGACCCAAAATCGAATGCGATCGCGTCGAAGCCAAATTGCAAGTCCAAGAAGAACGGTTTCGCTCCTCCGTTGAAACCATGCTCGACTGCTTCGGCATCTATACGGCGATGCGCGACGGGCACGGGCAAATTGTGGATTTTCGGATCGATTACGTCAACGATGCTGCTTGTCTCAACAACAGTATAACGGCGCAAGAGCAGATCGGGCGCGGATTGTGCGAAATTCTACCCGCCCATCGCGACGCGGGACTGTTCGACGCATACTGTCAAGTCGTGGAAACGGGACAACCTTTCATTAAAGAAAACATCGTCTACGACGATAATTACGGACAGCAGCGATTAGCAAGAGCCTTCGATATCCGCGTGGCCAAATTCGGAGATGGGTTCGTGTCCACCTGGCGCGACATCAGCGATCGCAAGCAGATTGAAGAAACTTTACGCAAGCGAGAAACCGAACTGCGCCTCGTCACCGATGCCGTTCCCGCCTTGATTTCCTTTGTCGATACCGATCGCCGCTACCGCTTCGCCAATCGCGGTTACGAAAACTGGTTCGGGCGATCGGCTGAGGCGATCGAGGGCAAGCATCTCCGGGAAGTGTTAGGCGAACCCGCCTACCAAGAGATTCGTCCTTGGGTCGATCGCGTTTTGGCCGGCGAACAAGTCAGCTTCGAGACTCAAATCCCCTATCGAAATGGAGGATCCCGCTACGTCAAAGCGACCTACGTGCCCCAATTTGGAAAGACGGGAAACGTGCAGGGGTTCGTCGCTTTAGTTGAGGATATCAGCGATCGCAAGTGCGCCGAAGCCGCCTTGCGCGAGAGCGAAGAGCGATTTCGCACTCTGGCCGAGAATATCTCCCAGTTTACTTGGATGGCCGATCCGACGGGTTGGATTTTTTGGTACAACCAACGCTGGTACGACTATACCGGAACCACCCTCGAGCAGATGCAGGGCTGGGGATGGCAGCAAATCCACCATCCCGACTACGTTGATGGCGTAGTCGAAGGCTTTCGCCACTGCATCGAAGCAGGGGAACCCTGGGAAGACACTTTTCCCCTGCGCGGTACGGACGGCACGTATCGTTGGTTTCTCTCCCGAGCCTTACCGATTCGCGACGCGCAGGGTGACATTTCGCGGTGGTTCGGGACGAATACGGATATTACTGCGCTTAAAGAAGCTGAAGAGGCGATCGCCACCAGCGAGGAACGATTTCGACTGGCCGCCGATGGCGCTCACACGGGCACCTGGGATATCGATCTGACCACTGGCGAAGCGGTATGGTCGCCGCGCCATTTTACGATTTTGGGATACGAACCCGATCCGAACGGGGCCGCCAGCGAGCAAATGTGGCACGATCGCCTCCATCCTGAAGATGTCGATCGCGTCACCCGAGAATGGCAGCAGGCCCGCCAAGAACGACGGCGCTATCGAGCCGAATATCGGATTATTCGAGCGGACAACCAACAGGTATCGTGGGTGGTGGCGTTGGGTAGCTTCACCTACAATCGCCATGGGGAAGCCATTCGCTCGACGGGAGTCGTTCTCGATATCAACCCGCGCAAGCAGGCCGAAGCCGCTCTGGTGCGCCAAGAACGCCGCTACCGCCATATTTTTGAAGCGGTGGGGGTTTCGATTTGGGAAGAAGATTTTTCGCAGGTGAAAGCAGCCATCAACGAACTGAAAGCGGCGGGAGTTGACGATATCGGTGAGTATTGCCGATCGCATCCTGAATTTGTCCGCGACGCGATCGCCATGGTGGGGCTGCGAGATGTGAATCAAGCCTCGTTGTACCTGTTCGGGGCGCAGACAAAAGAGGAACTGCTGCACTCCCTCGATCGCATTTTTACGCCCGAAACCGAGGAGACTTTTATTGAGGAACTGGCGGCGATCGCGGCTGGAGAAACCCGGTTTGCGGCCGAGACAATCGTGCGAACCTTAAGGGGCGATCGTCTGCACATCTTATTTTCCATCGCCTTTCCTCCCCCGGACGAACCCTACGATCGCGTTTTGGTTTCCATGTTCGATATCAGCGATCGCGTCGCCGCCGAAGCCGCTTTGCGCGAAAGCGAGTCTCGTTTCCGAGAGATGGCCGATGCGGCTCCCATGTTAATTTGGATGTCGGGGACGGACAAACTGGGCATCTATTTCAATGCCTCTTGGCTGACGTTTACCGGGCGGACAATGGCGCAAGAGTTGGGCGATGGCTGGACGCAAGGCATCCATCCCGACGATCGCGATCGGGCTTTGGAGACCTATCGCACCGCTTTCGATGCCCGCCGTCCCTTCGAGATAGAGTATCGTTTGAGAAATGCAAGCGGCGACTATCGCTGGATTTTCGATGCGGGCACGCCCAGATTTACGCCCAACGGGAAGTTTCTCGGTTATGTTGGTTCCTGTTTCGACATTCACCAGCGCAAGCGGACAGAACGCGCCCTGCGTCGCAGCGAGGATCGCCTGCGGATGACGATCGAAGCGGCTCGTTTGGGGACGTGGGATTGGAATTTGCGAACCAATGTCCTAATTTGGGATGCGGGTTGTAAAGCCATGTTCGGCTTGTCTTCCGAAGCCAGTAACAGTATCGAAGTATTTTTTGAGGGGTTGCATCCCGACGATCGCGATCGGATCGATCGCGTCGTGCGTGCGGCTCTCGATCCGGCCAGCGACGGTCGTTACGAAGCAGAATACCGCACCATTGGCATTGAAGATGGTATCGAACGCTGGATTTCAGCCAAAGGAAAAGCCTATTTCGATACTGATGGAACTCCGCAACGCTTTATCGGTACAGTTCTCGATATCAGCGATCGCAAGCAAGCCGAAGCCGAACGGGAACGACTCCTCGAAAGCGAGCGATCGGCTCGAGAAGAAGCCGAACGTGCCAACCGGGTCAAAGATGAATTTTTGGCCATTTTGTCTCACGAGTTGCGATCGCCATTGAACCCGATTTTGGGATGGTCGAAACTGTTGCAAATTCGTGACTTTAACCGCGAGCAAATTGTCAGTGCAGCAGCGACGATCGAGCGCAATGTCAAGTTACAAACCCAATTGGTAGACGATCTGCTCGATTTGGCTCGGATTTTGCGCGGTAAGTTGAGTCTGGATCCGGCTCCATTCAATTTGACGCAGGTGGTAGAAGCTGCTATGGAAACTGTGAAGACGGCAGCCGTTTCT
>CAKZKB010000523.1 GCA_937121005.1 uncultured cyanobacterium
TAGACATGGGGTTCTTAATTCTGCGAAAAGTTGGGGGTGTAGATTTTCTTCCCCCTGAACTTTTCAAGACCCAAGACGAACTCTGAATTCTGAACTCTGAGGGTATCGTTCCTCTACCCAACTTACGAGATTTCAAGACTTTTATATTGAGTCATACGTTACCATAGCCTCGAACATGGTATTATCTTCTAAAATAGCACTCGGGTTGGATGGTTGTGTGGCTGGTTGGTTTGCTGTTTTCGGCTGTCCTGGAAACTGGCATCGCGAACTCGTCAGCGATCGCCATCGACTGCAAGAACTCCTCTCAATTTCTTCTCTCTCGTTTGTTGACATTCCTATCGGCTTGTCGGATAATGAAGCAGCGCGACAATGCGATCGCTGGTTGCGGAAACGATTAGGACGATCGTTCGCAGCTTGCGTTTTTAATCCGCCGGCGCGATCGACCCTAGCAGCCACATCTTACACCGAAGCCTGTCGCCTGAACCAAGAGCGTACCGGGAAAAAAATATCGGTGCAAACCTGGAACCTAGTTCCGAAAATTCGTCAAATTGACGAGATCTTAACCGAGTGCGAGTTTCTGCGCGATCGCGTTAGAGAAAGCCATCCCGAACTGCTGTTCCAACTCCTTAACGGAGATCGTCCTTTAACCCATAAAAAAAAGACCGCCGCCGGACAGGAAGAACGCCGCCAACTGCTGTATAATGCGATCGCCGATCGTCCCAACTGGGACGACATTCGTGCCTCGTATCGCAAAAAAGATGTCGCCACCGACGACATTTTCGATGCGACGGTACTCGCCTATTTTGCCGCAAAAGCGATCGCCAACGGAACGCGATCGTTCCCCGAACCGGGAAGCAGCGATCCGAAAGGCTTGACGATGGCAATTTCCTGGGCTAGACTTGGCTAGAATACAATGCGAGCCGCCATGGCAATGGTGCTGGCATCGGGATCGCCAACCACCAAACGGCGATCGAGTTCCGTCACCTGCAACAGGTACGCAACCGACGATCGCAAATTAAACAAACTCAGTCGCCGTCCCGTTTTTAAGGCGAATTTATGCGCTTCTAATAAAGTTAGCAAACCCGCATTACCGATGGCGTTTACATTTTCTAGATCGATTAACCAATGCTGGTAAGGCGATCGCCCCAAATTCGAGACCTTCTCTCTCATCATGGCGGCCAGTTTGAGATCTAAATTATGGGTAGGCTGTAAAATAACTGCGTTCATTCGTTTTATGGTATGGAAAAACTGCTAGGAGATCGCAGTCAGTACGCTAAGCGACCGTTATCTGCGAAATCCCCTAACAGCCTTTGGAAAACGATGACCCTGATTTAGGGGAATCTGACGAGAACACCCTTTCGATCTTCCACTGCCATTATAGCAACTCGGAAAATATACGCAAGTTTTGTAACGAAATTTTAAGATATGCGCGATCTCACCCAATCCATTCGAGGTAGGCAGCCACGGCCCGGTGGCGAGTGAAATCCCGCGATCGCGCCTGTAGAACCGCCTTCGGTATCGGATCGGCCAGGGTAGCGGCGATCGCCTCGGCCATGGCTCCCGCCTCCCCCACCGGAACCAAACGACCGCAGCGGCCCCCCTCTAAAATTTCCGCACTCCCGAAAGGACAGTCCGTGGCCACTACTTGCGTCCCGCAGGCCAGGGCCTCTATCAGTACCGTAGGCAACCCCTCCCACCGCGACGAGAGGACGAAGACGGACGATCGCGCCATGTAGGGGAACGGATCGCTAACGAACCCCGGCAAGGCCACGTCGCTGTCAATACCGAGGTCGATCGCCAGTCGTTCCAACTCGCCTCGACATTCCCCTTCCCCTAAAATCAGCAACCGCACCCAACAGCGCGATCGCACTGTGGCAAAGGCTCGCAGCAGCGTCGTAAAATCTTTTTGGGGAGTCAGTCGCCCCACTGCTAAAATGACGGGAGGCTGGCGATCGTCCAACCAGGAATGGGGCGATTTTGTGCACATTTGTTCACAAAACTCATCCTCAACAACGGGATTGTAGATGACGCGCACTTGTCCTGGGGAGAAGCCGAACTCTGCTTCCAACTGTTGCGCCATCCCTCGAGAAACCGCCACGATCGCCTCTGCTTGCGGAAACCACCACCGCCGCCAAAATTGCAAAAACCGCGATCGGGCCATGACGGGATTGTGTTCGACTAACATTGTCCTCAGACGATTTCCTGCTAGCCAAGCCGCCAGAGGCGCGATAAAATTCACGTAGGCTAAATGCGCCATCAACACATCCGGTTGTTCTCGCCGCAAATAGCGCACCAATGGCGGAATCAAGCGCAATGCTTCTCGCGTTCGGCGTTGGGTTTTTACCCCTAAATCCACCACCCGTACCGTTGGTGGAAGTTGGCTTAAAAAAGGGCGATCGACGGCATAACCAAGAACGAGATCGATATCAAAACCAACAGAGGATTCAGTTAAACCCCACAACAAACGCAACAGCATCCGCGTGATGCCACCACCTCCCGTTGGATCGGCCAAAATTGCCAATTTGCGCCTGTTGTTTGCCATCTAGATCTGCGGGAGTGACAACACTTTAATTTGGACTCCGTTCGCCGCGCAACCGCAAATATTCAGCTAAGAATGCCAAAAATCCCGAGGCGAAAATCAACAACACGCTTAACGCATTCACGTCTGGCTTGACTCCCGTGCGAATGCGGCTGAAAATTTCCATCGGTAGGGTTGTGGCCCCCGCACCGGCCGTAAAACTGGCAATTAAAAAGTCATCCATACTCAACACAAAAGCCAGCAAGCAACCGGAGAGAATTCCGGGAACCAATTCGGGTAACAAAACCTTGATAAATGCCTCCACAGGTGTTGCGCCTAAATCCAATGCTGCTTCTTCTAAATTGGGATCGAGATCGGCTAGTCGGGTGGAGACCACCACTGCAATATACGCCAAACAAAAGACAATGTGAGCCGCAACGATCGTCCAAATGGTAAGCGGAATTCCCAATGCGGCCAAAAACACCAACGTCGCCACTGCAATAGCAATATCGGGAATAATTAGGGGTAAATAGGACATTCCCAGATACAAACTTTTGCCGGGGAAGCGATAGCGAGACAGTCCTACCGCCATCAAGGTTCCCAACACCGCCGACACCGCAACGGCGGTAATGGCGACAGTTAAACTGTTTTGTAAAGCGCTAAAAATACGCGCGTCGTTCAACAGTCGTTGATACCATTCTAGGGTAAAGCCTTCCCAATTGGCACTGTAGCGAGACTCGTTAAAACTATAAAATCCCAGTACGCCAATGGGGAGGTACATGAACAAAAACATGGCAACGGTAAAAATCGATTGCCACGATAGATTCGGCTTGGTTCTCGTTTGGGACATATCGACGATCGCGTCCTCTTGGGGGGAGTGTTGTTGGGGAGGAGAATTGGCGGTTTCAGTCATAACTCAATACTATCGATTAAACTTTAGCATCGCGATCGCCATATTTGAGTAAAAGCGCGATCGCAATACTGACGAGGAGAATTAACAAGGTACTCAATGCCGAACCAAAACCCCAGTTCGGCGTTTGTCCGAGAAACTGATTGTAAATTAACCGCGCAACGGTCATACTTGACGCACCACCGAGCAGTTCGGGATTGATAAAATCGCCTAAACTGGTAATAAAAACGAGCAACCCACCGGCCGCAATACCGGGGAAAACCTGGGGAACCGTGACGCGCAAAAAGGTTTCTGGCGGCGTGGCTCCTAAATCGGCAGAGGCTTCGAGCAAGCGGCGATCGAGCTTTTCTAAAGAAGCGTACAAAATTAATACCATGTAGGGTAAAAAGCTGTACGTCATGCCGATTAAAACCGCAGGCGGTTCGTTCATCAGTTCGAGGGGGGGAATGCCGATAATGCCGATAATACTATTTAAAACCCCCGTGCGCCGTAAAATGGTAATCCAAGCATAGGATCGCAACAAGGAAGATGTCCACAGGGGCAAAATAAATCCGAGTAGCAGCAAATTCCGCCATTTTTTAGGTGCTTGCAAGGCGATCCAATAGGCAACGGGAAACCCCAAAATCAAGCAGCCGATCGTCGTACCGAGAGCGAAAGAGATCGATCGACCGATGACAGTTAAATTTAGCGGTGCGAAGGCTCGCAAATAGTTAGCAAACCCATCTGGGTTCACTACATCGCCGGGGCGAATATCGGCCACCAAACTGAGCTCTAAAATGACTAATGTTGGCACAACCAATAACAGCAGCAACCAAATTCCTGCCGGGCCCAGCAATACTAACTGTCCCAACCATCGCGAGCCAAATGGTTTTTTACTCGCTTCGGTTTGTGGTTTCAATTTGGGAGGCTCTGGGGGAGGATTGGTGGTGATGCTCATGGCTGCAATTTTTAATTTTTAATTTCTAATTTTTAATTGATACTATCCGCTCGTCAATCTCGTCCAGTACAGATCGAAAGCCTCACCTACTTCTGTGGGTAAGGGTTTCAATTCTTCCGATTTTTCTAAAGCCGATTCGGGAGGGAAAAGGCTATCGTTATTTTGTACCTCTTCAGGTAACAAACCAAAGGCCACTTGGTTGGGAGTGGCAAAACTTAAGCGTTCGCAAACGCGAGCCGAAACGTCGGGACGCAGCATAAAGTTAAGCCAAGCATAGGCTCCTTCGATATTGGGTGCAGTGCGCGGAATTGCCATGGTATCTGTCCACACGGAAGATCCGCTATCGGGCAATAAATACGCCGTACCCGGACTTTCTTCGATGACTTGTACCGCATCAGCAGAATAACACATGGCGATCGTCAAGTCTCCGGTAATAATTTGCGATGTCCAAGCGTCAGAAGTAAAAGTAGCGATCGCGCTTTTGAGTTCGGTTAATTTTTGATAGGCTTGGCGAATGGCATCGATATTGGTGGTATTATAGGAATAACCGAGCGATCGCAGTGCGGCTCCGATGACTTCTCGTCCGTCGTTGAGCAAGCTAATTCGCTTAGACAGTTGTTGGCGATTGTCCCATAAATAATCCCAGTCAGTGGGGTTGGGTTGCAACTTGCGGGAATTATAAATTAACCCTGTCGTTCCCCAACTCATGGGGATGCTGTGGCGATTTTGGGTATCGTAACCCGGATTTTGGAAGCGGGGAAACAGTTCGTCGAGGCCCAACAAGCGATCGCGATCGAGGTCTACCAACCAATCGAGAGACACCATCTTCCGCACCATATAATCGGACGGATAGATAATACTGTAAGCGCCGCCGGCCCCCGCTTGCAATTTGGCCAGCATTTCTTCGTTGGACGAAAACACATCGGCGATGACTCGGATCCCCGTTTCGTCGTAAAACTCTTTTATCAGTTCGTCGTCGGTATAGCCAGCCCAAGTATAGAGATAGAGAACGTCCGATGGCGTATCGATGGTCGTGCGAACGTTCGCTAGCGTCCAACCGCAGCCGGACAGGGCCAAACCCGATGCAGCAGCAGCCCCCGCTTTCAGGAAATGCCGTCGCGACAAGTGACGATCGCTACTCAATTGATATGGGGACACGCTGGTTCTACAACCCTCCGACCGATCGACAATATCTTAGCAGTTCGCTGTCGGGACGAATGGCATTCGCCCAATTTATTTAGGGTCAACGCCGTTGACCCCTACACCCGGTTAAACCGATAACGCTAAGCCATCGTTGGGGCCCCAACTGACGTACACTGAAGCGCGATCGTCTAAATGGCCTTCGGGTAGGGCACTTTGGCGCACGGTCAGGGTTTCCCCCGAAGTCAACTTGACGACGCAATGGACGTGAGTGCCCATAAACATAGCGTGCTGGAGTCGGCCTTCAAAGTAGTTGACTTCTGTTTCTGGGGCCGATCGACTCAGGCGAATTTTTTCGGGACGGACGCTGGCGATCGCCTTGCGGCCGACGGTGCGATCGTTCGGATCCTCTGGGGGCCGCACCACCAGTTTGAGTCCGGTATCAGTACGCAGGACGACACTACCGCGATCGCACTCCTCAATATGCCCCTTAAATAAATTGGTGTCGCCGATAAAGTCAGCCACGAAGGGGGTTTTGGGGCGATCGTAAATCTCTTCAGGCGATCCGATCTGCTCGATGCGGCCGTCTTTCATCACTGCAATGCGATCGGATAGGGACAGGGCCTCTTCTTGATCGTGCGTCACCATCACGAAGGTCAAGCCCAGATCTTGGTGCAGGTTGGTCAATTCTACCTGCATTTCCTTACGCAACTTCAGATCCAACGCCCCCAAGGGCTCGTCAAGTAACAGTACCGCCGGCCGGTTGACCAGGGCCCGCGCCAGGGCGACGCGCTGTTGCTGTCCTCCCGATAGCTGTTTGGGGAAGCGCTTGGCGAACCCTTCCATTTTCACGAGTTGCAAGGCGCGATCGACGCGATCGTCGATTTCGGACGGGTTTTGGCGTTTGACCTTCAACCCGAAGGCGACATTATCGCGCACGCTCATGCGATCGAACAAGGCGTAGCTTTGAAAAACCGTATTCACCGGGCGACGGTAGGGCGGCACCTGGTTGGCGGACTCGCCGCGAATCAAAATTTCTCCAGCCGAAGGAGTCTCAAACCCGGCGATCAGGCGCAGCGTGGTGGTTTTTCCGCAACCGGAGGGGCCGAGAATGCTGAAAAACTCGCCCCGACGGACGTTGAGTTCAACTCCCCGGACGGCAGTTTCGCCGTTAAACACCTTGAAGACTTTACGCAGTTCTACGTCGCAGTCGGATTGGGTGCGCGGCGGCGCTTGGGTTTCGGTGGCACTCTGGAACATGGGGGTGCGAGTGGCAAGGGGTGAAGATCCGCAGCAGATCGCGGATGCTAAATTTACTTTAGTCTATTTCCGTTTGTTTTTAAATTCGGCGAGGGGCGATCCCCCCGCCGTAGAGGTCTTATTCGTGGTGGCCAGGAAAAAGTTCGGCCACCAACTCCCGAAACAGCAGGCGCACCGCCTTGGCGCAAACCGTCGATCGCACCTTCTTAAGGGGACTTAAACAAAAAACAAACTTACAGGGGGATTGCGAAGGCGCTAGGCAAACCAACCATGATAATTTTACCAGATTGAGTCCTCCTAGGCTACAATTCGGGAGCCAGATGCTCCCACTACTCAAACAAAATCGCGACAATTTCACGGATATAAAAATTTCAATCTTCTTCTATACGAACTGACAACGTAAGCAGGTTTTCACTGGCGATCGCGTCGATATCGTCTTGGAGCGATCGCACGGCAAAATTAACTACTTCCACATCAACGCCTAACTGTTCGGCCAGTTGAGCGTTGGTTCCCGACTGTTCCATCAACTCCGACACACTGCGATCGTCGTACACCAATAAAACGCGATCGAGCAGTTGCTTCAAACTCTCTTGCAAGTTCAAACTGCCCAACGGTACGCCTTGCCCGACAATTTCGGTTTCTCGCGCTTCAATATTTAAAATACCGGACTCGATGCTAGCGTCAAAATTCTGATAGGCTTGTAAAGTAATCGGGCCGAATACGGGAGCCGTGGCCTCAACATCGACGGCTAAGCGAAACCCGCCGTCGATTAAGTTGTAGCGAATGTTGCCAATTTCTAGAGGCGTTTGGTTGCGCTGCTGGATTTGGGTTTCTAAATCGCTTAAAAGCTGGTCGATCTTAAATTTTTCTTCTAAGCAGTTGCGAGACAAATCGACTTCCACTGACTGCGATCGCACCACGCGCGATTCTAAGGCGCACCCCGTCGGTTGGGCGAGGGTACGCACAGAGTCTAGGGTTAAACGGGCGATCGTCGGCGTGGTATCCGAAGGCGATCGCGACGACAATTGCCACTGCAACTGAGAGGCGGCGATAGTGAGGACAAAGGCAAGAATGACAGCCCCAATGAGTCGAAAAATTTTCATAATAAAAGTAACGAAACGCAAAGGAGAGATGGATAGTTGGGGAAGATCGTTCGATCGCGTTAAATTTTTACAGAATTGGCATACAATAATTGTATCCTGGGAACCCATCAGGAAAACCAACTCAGACGATGCTAGATACAGGGGAGATTTTGGCGAACGAACGCACCCGAGAACTGGATGGAATTGTCGTCACCGCCGCCCAAATGAGTGCCATCGAAGGGCGCATTTTCCAGGCCGGAATGCCTGTGGCGGCCTTGATGGAAAAAGTGGCGATCGCGATCGCTCGTCGCCTGCAACAATTGTACCTGCCCCAACGAGTCACTGTCTGCATCGGGCCCGGCCACAACGCCGGCGATGCGGCGGTGGTGGCGCGGGAGTTGCACCTGCACGGTTACGCGGTGAGTGCGTACCGTCCCCTGTCCAAAAGCAAGCCGTTGACACGGGTGCATACCTGCTATCTCGCCAGTTTGGGGGTGCGGGTTTGCGATCGCCTCGAGGATCTGCCCGAGGCGGATCTGGTTGTCGATGGCTTGTTCGGGTTTGGCTTGCAACGCCCCATTTCTGGGGATCTGGCGGCGGCGATCGATCGCCTCAACGACTCTAGTGTTCCCGTTGTCAGCATCGATTTACCTTCCGGGATCCACACCGACACGGGGGAGGTTTTGGGAACCGCCGTCCGCGCCGATCGCACCTTTTGTCTGGGACTGTGGAAGCTGGCGTTTTGCCAGGATCCGGCGTTGGCGTTTGTTGGCGCAGCCGAACTCATCGATTTTGGCATCCCCCTCGCGGACGTGGGAGCGGTAACGGGCCAGTCTCCCCCCTTGCACCGAGTGACGGCGACGAGGGCGATGGAGATGCTACCCGTACCCCGTTCGGCCACCACATACAAGTATAAAGAAGGACATTTGTTGCTCGCGTGTGGTTCCCGACGCTACACCGGGGCGGCGGTGTTGACGGGGTTGGGGGCGCGATCGAGTGGCGTGGGAATGCTGACAATGGCAGTGCCCGACAGCATTAAGCCGTTTTTGAGTTTGCAGCTACCGGAGGCGATCGTCCTGGGATGTCCAGAAACGGACTCGGGGGCTATGGCTAGCTTACCCGCCGATCTGGATTTAGATGACTACGATGTTGTCGCCTGTGGCCCCGG
>CAKZKB010000524.1 GCA_937121005.1 uncultured cyanobacterium
TGGAAATATCGGGATTGACGGCTCGGATAGCGGTTTCTAGGGACATATCCGATCGCGCTTCCATGAAGTCTTCGACTTGCTCTTGCAGGCGATTAAATTCGCGATCGAGTCGCAACAATTCCCAGTCCGAAATGCGGTTTCCTTGGCGATCGAATACGACTAAACTGTTATCGTCCGTCACAAAAGTGGTCGCAGCAGCCGCATTTGCCAACGCAGAGATGGGATTGCCATCGGGGCCGTGAATCCATGCAGCCCCAACTTCAAAAGGACTCCCCAGCGATCGATCCGTCCGTAGGCGCCGACGCGATTTTGGGCTTCTAGAACTTTAACGTCGGCTCCATATTCTTTTAACTTTCGGGCTGCACTCAATCCTGACACTCCCGCACCAACAACCCAGGCGGTTTTGCCCGTTAAATCGAAACTGATTTCTTTCTCCTCCCGATCCGTCGAACGGCAAGAGGAAAATGCCAAACCGAAACCACCGCTCAATAGAGCTAGCTGCATCAGTTGTCGCCGTTTCATAATCTTCTCGCTTTTCCTTCCTCGATCGGATTGGGATTAATATAGCAGAGTTCGGAATTCAGAGTTCAGAGTTCAGAATTCAGAGTTCAGAGTTCAGGTATGCTAGCATCTAGGGGTGTAGAAACCGGGTTTCTGGCGATCTCCTGAATGGTTACGTTCAGCGTTCGGAGTGCCGTCATCGATCGACGGGGACGAATTTCTCGATCGCGCCGAGGACTTTTTCTGCATCGATGGGTTTGGAGAGAAACCCCGAGGCCCGCACGACTTTCGATCGCATTCGATCGATGGGACTATCCTTGCTGGTTAGAATAACAATCGGTAGGTCTTGAAACTGGGAAACCCGCCGAAACTGGGAGCAGATTTCGTAACCGTTGGCCACGGGCATAATCAGGTCGAGAAAAATTAAATCCGGTGGCTGAGCGATCAGCATCGGTAGGGCTTTTAAGGAGTCGGTAACGGTCAAACAGCGATATCCCGCCTCGGTTAAAATCTCTTCCATCAGCTTGCAACTGAGGGGACTATCGTCAATGCAAGCAATTAACGGCCGCGATCGCTCCGGTTTGCGCCGTTCTACGGGCGGCTTGTCCGTTGGCGTTCCCGTCCGCACGATGGGTGGGGGCAAGTCGGGCAGTTCGACAAACTCGACAATATCTTGACGCACGAACGGTAACAAAGACAAGGCGATCCGAGCGATATCGATATCGAGTCGTAACGACAGATCCCAGATGGTCGATTTCCCATCCACCCAGGCTGAGAGTTTTTTGCACGCCGACACTGAGGCGACTTGCTTTAAGGCTTCGAGATCCCGGATCGCGGGAGCCAGTTCTGGAGAATATCCCGCCAGTTTCTTGGCGTACCAAGTTTCCCACGATCGCACGGCTTCTTCGACGATCGGCCCCACTTTCAACAACGCCAGCGACTCGTCAGGCACGTCTTGGGCGTAGCTTTTACCGTTCAACGGCATCAATTGGGAGGCTTTGACCACCTCAAATGCCACTTCTCGCGCCACTCCTGCGACAATTTCAGTGACTTGCTCTCGGGTGATGACCTGGCGCTTTTCTAACAAAAGTAAAATGTGATACAGTATGTCGCAAACGCGATCGTCTTGGCGCACGCCCAAGCGATTGACATCTACTTGCGGGCAGTGGCGAGCCAGATAGCGCCGCCAGCGCCGGATAGGATGGGATCCGCCCGTCGCCCACACCAAACGCCCCAAACGATAGTAAAAATTCCATTCCGTCCCGTCGGGAGACGAAATTTCCAGGCGACCCGTAAACCGCTCCCGTTCGCCACGTTCTAGCACTTCGAGAACCTGGGGGCGCTCGACGGCGATCGCGGTTGTTTTTGCCGTTTTCGCTACCTTCAAGGGACGATCGGCTGTTGGAGTGGTACGGGTTGCCCGTGCTTGCATGGTGTTTACCTTAGAAATCGGAACATCAGGTCGCGAATTGGCACCCTTTCGATCTTTGTAAATGTTGGATGAAGCCGCTAGCATCGGCAATTTGGCCGAACTTCCCGGCGTGAGGACGCTCTCCCCAGGCCAGCGATCGCGATCGCTGCGGCTTGAAACCTGAGAAAAATGAAGCTCTGTTCCCCTAGAAGGCGATCGAACAGTAACAGACATGGGTTGCTCTATCATACAGGTGCAATGTTGCTGAGACACTGTAACGATGCGTAACAAAAAGTATTGAGAATTATTGCACTATGTAAATAATTATAACATTTCCCTCGCCCCCGCCCATAAGTATTTTCTCGGATTCCCCGGTCGCGATCGGTCGCTAAGCGTTACGTGCAGGCTACGCCAACGCTCCAATTCAAATATATTCTCGGTCAACTAACCCCATTGGGAGTCGCGGGGGGACATTGCCCCCCCCTAAAACCTAAAACCTAATACCTAATCCCTAAGAAAACCTGGTAGAATCTTGGCAATGCGGCGCGATCGCGCTTTTGAGTATCGAGCTATGCAATTTCACATCCAACCGGATAGCGAAATTCCCGCTTCCACCCAACTGTTCAACCAAATTCGCTTCGCGATCGCCTCGCGACAGTTTCCGCCGGGACACCGTTTGCCCAGCACCCGCCAGCTTGCCATGCAAACGGGGCTGCACCGCAACACGATCAGCAAAGTTTACCACCAACTGGAAGAAACGGGCCTGGTCGAAGCCATCCCCGGTTCGGGAATTTACGTGCGAGCCCAGGGTCACGAAGGTGGGACGCAGTTAAATTCACCTATACTCGAACAGTATCCCCAAGCCTATCGCCTGGTGCAACAAAGTTTGGACGAACTGCTCAAACAAGGCTGTTCCCTCAACCAAGCGCGAGAGTTATTTTTATCCGAAATTGATTGGCGGTTGCGCTGTAGCGCTCGGGTGTTGGTGACGGCTCCATTACAAGATATTGGGGTTGGAGAGTTGATGTCCCAAGAATTGGAGCAGGCGTTGTGCATTCCAGTGCAGTTGGTGCCTATGGAGGAGCTCGAAGAAACCCTGGAGCAAACCCATTCGGGAACCGTCGTCACCAGCCGGTATTTTATTGGCGATGCCGAAGCGATCGCGGCTCCGAAAGCCGTGCGAGTGATCCCGATCGATATTTACGATTATGCCAAAGAAATCGATCTGATTCGCGGTTTGGCCAAAGAAACGGGGATCGGGTTGGTGAGTATTAGTTCCGGGTTGTTGCGAGCCGCCGAAGTGATCGTGCACAGCTTGCGCGGCGACGAGTTGTTGGTGATGAGCGCTCAACCGGGAGATGCGTACAAGCTCAATGCGTTGGTGCGATCGTCGCGGACAATTATTTGCGATCGCGCTAGTTTGCCGATGGTGAAAATGGCGATTAATGCGGCTCGCGATGACTTGATTCGCGCTCCAGAAATTGTGGTCTTTGAGAATTATATCGGCGCAGCGTCGATCGACTTGTTGAAGCGCGAGTTGGGGTTGAATTGATACGGGGGCAGTTTCAATCTAAGCCATACCGATTTTAGAAGTGCAATGTGGCCTATAATGCCCGTAGATTTGGGTAGAGGGGAATGAGGAAATGGGGGGCAAACGCTACATAAAAGGCTGGGCGCTGTTTTTAGGAGGACTGTTGCTGATTTTGGCAGCCAGCGCGATCGCCCCCTCGCGGGCAGTGTCCCAAGATGTCAGCGTGCCCGAGGTGATTGAAGTCGATCCCAATACCCCTCAAACTGATACCGACGATCGCCAGCCCGTTCCCGTTATTGTAGACGGCGCGACGCTGTTTTCCATTCGCCAACCCCTCGGTTTGTCAACCGCAGAAGAACGCGCCCAACAGATTACCGATCGCATTTTAGCAGTTGCCCGAGATAGCGATATTTCTCTCAACGACTTTAAAGTTGTCGAACAAGCGGGCATGGCAGTCGTGTATGGCGGCCCCAATTTAATCGTGCGAGTCACTGATGCAGACGGGGTGGCGGTGAATGTCGATCGCCAAGTTTTAGCTAACTCTTACCTCGAACAAATTCGCACCGCCGTCGATCGCTATCGAGAAGAACGTCAGTCGGGATATTTAACCCAGGCGATACTGAGTTCTTTGGCAGCGACTCTGGCATTTATTATCCTAGTCATTGTCGTTTGCTTTATCTTCTCTCAAATTATTAAATCTCTGATAAACTGGCGCGATCGGGCTCGACAGCGACAGCAAAAAACGGTCTTTTGGATCTTCTCGCCTCAAGCGATCGGCGATGTTTCGGTCGATTTCTTGCGAACGCTACGCTCGTTTATTATTGTCGGTTTGCTGCTGCTGTACGTGCCAGCATTGTATCGACGGTATCGATATTTCCGCTCGCTACGATGAAGGTCGCGCCACCATCACCGGAACCGTCTGGCAAGAAGCTGACTTAGATTATATCACCCAAACCTTCTTACAAATTCCTGGAGTCAGCGCCGTCACCAACCAAGTGCGAGTGCAACCCTTTCCCATTGCCACTCGCATTTATTTTCAAGGAAATTCGGCCCGTTTGGTTCCTAGCGATATCAGCAACAAATTGGCTGAAGTGGCCGAGTTTCTAGAAACTCACCCAGACGTGCGAGTGCGGGCGATCGGCTACGCCCACGAAAGCGAAAATCGCACCCGCTATCCCAATTTACCCTTAGAACGCGCCCAAGCGGTACAAACGGCCCTAGAAAATTTGGGCATCGAACGCCGTCGAGTGTTGCCCGAAGGCTCGGAAATGCCCCCTGAAGATGTGGCTCCCAATCAAGCCGCTTGGTTGAGTCAGAGCGTCCGTTTTGAAATTTTACCCTAAAATTTTACCCGTCCGAAAAATTCCCGACTGACGATCGCGATCGCGCCTTGTCGTGTGAAGATTTGATAAACTAAGCGCCACCATCGGCTGGAAACTTGGAGCGATCGAATAAGATCGAAAAGTAGAGCTTTCAGGGAATCGTATGTTAAAAAATATGGGTGTAACCGTCGCGATCGCCGCCGCGAGTGGTTTGGTTTGTTCGCCTGCGATCGCGGGTACGTTAGTCAGTACGGAACTTGTCCTTTCTATTGACGTATCGGGAAGCGTCAACGAAACCGAATTTTACTTGCAGCGCGATGCGTATGCCAATGCCTTTCGCGATGCCGATCTCATTAATTTAATTTCAGGGTTAGATAACGGAATTGCCGTTACTTGGCAATATTGGTCTACGATTACTGCTGCACCTGGAGATTGGTTTCATATTACCGATACTGTTAGCGCCAATGCCTTTGCCGATGCGATCGCGGCATCTACTCGTCCGTTTGCAGGGGCAACCAATCTTGCCGCCGCCATTAACTCGGCCGCCGATTTGCTGCTAACTAATGATTTCACGGGCGATCGCATGGTGATTGACGTTTCGGGAGACGGCCGCCAAAATACCAATTTAGAAGGTACGAATTACTGCGCTCCCTTCTATTATTACGGCTACATTTATAACAACGACTTTTCGACAAACTGCTATCCTTTAGTCGAGTCAGCCCGAGATGCTGCTGTCGCGAAAGGAATTACGGTCAACGGTTTGCCGATTTTAACCGATGTTGCCAATCTCGACAGCTATTTTACCAGTTACGCGATCGGCGGTGACGATGCGTTCGTGCAAGCGGCTTCTAGTTTTTTGGACTTTGAAACCGCACTGAAAACCAAAATTACCCGAGAAATTCAAGTCTCTGAGACTGCCGGGGAATCCGTGCCCGAGCCCTCTTTAGTGTTAGGATTGCTGACAGTGGGTTTGGGAGGCGGATCCGTGATGCGTTCTAAAATGCGATCCGCGACAGCGCACCGATCGCGCTGAGATAAAATGGTCGTGGTAGGCGATCGCGACTATCATAATAGCCCTCTCCTTCCGAGTCTGTTTCTTAGAAGAGGAATGACCTCAATCCTGATAATTTTGCCTACCCCTTATTATCTCCCATCGATCGCGTTTGCAAGCAAGCGTGCCTCGATCGCCTCCAAACGCGCTTCGAGACGATCCATGCGATCTTTATGTTCGATCGCCAAAATTGCCAGACGATCGAGCATGACATCAGGAGGAATTGCATTCGGATCGGGCGCTCTCGTGATAGGATCGCGATCGACAGGAGGTGGCGGCGAGTCGCTGACTCGACGTTGAACTTGCCGGACTTGCGACTGCAATTGGTTGACTTGGTTGCGAAGTTGAAATACCTCCGACTCTAGCCTTAAAATGCTCGGATCGACAGCATTCCCCGGTGTGGCGACAACGATCGCGCTAACAACAACCGCGATCGCCAGCAGTATCCCACCCAAGCGAGACCAAACTCTCGTTTTCACGACTTTAAAAATTTTTAGACCTCAAGCTGTATTATACTCGATGGCTGTCGTTGCCAGGGGAAATCGGTCGCCAGCCGACGATCGCTTGCCAAGTTGTCCCACTTTGTTTAAAATAGCTTGGATCGATCGGATGCGATTGCCCTTCATTTTTCTTGCGTTCTATGGTTTTCAACTGGTTTCGCCGTCAATTTGACAAAACATCTGAAGATACGGAAGCCGAAAGCCAGTCTTCTAGCGAACCCACCGTCGCCCCAGAAGAAACGGAAACTGCACCCGAACCGGAACCGGAACCCGAAAGCGAACCCGAGATAACTTCAGAAGAAAAACCCGAAGCTGCCCCCTCCTCAACTGACGATTACTTAAAATGGGCTAAAGCTGCCTATCAAAACATTCAACAGCAAAAGACGGTTGCAGCGCCACCGGAACCCGAACCCACTCCAGAACCGGAACCGGAAACGGAAGTCGAAACCGAACCGGAAGTCGAAACCGAACCCGAACCCACTCCAGAACCCACTCCAGAACCACAAGAAACACCCGCACCCACATCTTTTTTAGAACGCGCTGAAGCCGATCGCGCCGCACGTCTCGAACGCTTAGAAGCCGAAGCGATCGAAACTGCTGTCGAACAAGAAGAAGTCCCCGAATTTGCTTTCGACGACGATTTTATGTGGTCGGCCGAAGTGTTAGCTGCCCAAGGACGGCGACCGGAAGATGTCTCGGCCGAAGAGATCGCGTGGCTGCAAAAATTGCGTCGCGGCCTCAAGAAAACTCGTATTGGCTTAACCAACCAACTCAAAGCGATCGTCGGACAAGGCCCCTTAAATCAAGATGCGGTAGACGAAATTGAAGCCCTATTGTTGCAAGCCGATGTCGGCATTGAAGCCACCGATGCCATTGTCGAAGCCCTACAAAACAAGCTGCGCGAAGAGACGTTACCGCCTGAAGAGGCGATCGCCTATCTGAAGCAAATCTTACGAGAAATGCTCGACAAACCGTTTCAAAACGGTTACGCCACCGAATTCGTTCCCGATACCGACAAGCTGAATATTTGGCTAATTACTGGAGTCAATGGTGCGGGCAAAACGACCACCATTGGCAAGCTGGCTTACATGGCCAAACAGTCCGATTATACTTGTACTATTGCGGCCGCCGATACCTTCCGGGCTGCCGCCGTCGAACAAATCAAAATTTGGGGCGATCGCAGCAACACTCCCGTCATTGCCAACCCCGGCCAAAACACCGACCCCGCCGCCGTCGTTTTTGATGCCATTAACGCCGCCAAAGCCAAAAACGTGCAACTGCTTCTCGTCGATACCGCCGGACGGTTGCAGAACAAAAAGAATTTAATGGAAGAACTCAATAAAATCCGTCGCATTATTGACAAAAAAGCAGCCGAAGCAACGGTAGAATCTCTGTTAGTTCTCGATGCCACATTGGGACAAAACGGCTTGAACCAAGCTCGCGTTTTTTCCGAAGCGGCTAACTTGAGTGGAGCCATTCTTACCAAACTCGATAGCAGTGCCAAAGGCGGAGTTGCCCTCGCCGTCGTCCGGGAGTTGGGTTTACCGATCCGCTTCATTGGTGCGGGGGAAGGAATCGAAGATTTGCGACCTTTTTCCAGTTACGAATTTGTCGAAGCCCTACTCGAGGGATAGATCGTATCGATTTAAGTGTACAATATAGAAAATGTCGCCAAAAGAGGTCTCATGGTCATCACCCTAGAAGAACTAGCGGGAGCCATGCCCGATGT
>CAKZKB010000525.1 GCA_937121005.1 uncultured cyanobacterium
GCGCTCTTTCTACCCTCATCGACCACTTAGGTCTGGACGAAGGCGACATTACAGGGGAGGAAGGCAGTTATGCTGTCTATGGTAATTTAGACCCTGCGGTTTACCAGTTAACATGGAAGAAAGAAGGTGAAGAACGGGATAAGGTTTATGCCTATAATGGTCGGACGATCGTCGAACTCACTGGAGGCACGGCAACCGTTGAGATTCCCTACGGCTATCTCAATTTAATCGCATTGGATACCGAAACAGATTCGGGGACAACTGACTTTACGTTTACCGACTTCAAAAAAGTAGGAGAACTTGACTTCGTTCCTGAAGTTTTGAATCTGAAAGAACGAACGATCGCGATCGAAGGTCGTGGTGAAGCCTTAACTACCTATCTCTACGTCTCTACGGGAACCGGGGACTACGCGACTTCCACACTATCTCGGCGCATGGGATGGGGAAGTGACTTGCTAGAAGAGTATGGTGTAGAAGGGTCGATCGCCCGCGTTAATGTCAAACCAGGTAAATATCAGTTTACCTACAAAATCCGCAGCTACGATCCTCAACGAGATACTTTCCTAGTTTGGAATGGTAAAGAGTTTATCGAGCTTACCCCCGAACTTAAACCCGTGACCTCGGCTCGTCACGAAAGCAGCAAACTGACGGGAGAAGTGGAAGTAAAAGGTAATGAATTGGTATTTATTATCTTGGATACTGAGGAAAAAACAGGAACCACTGAGGCACGGATTTACCGTTTAGAACGCACTGGCGATCCTGAAGGAATGGCCGAAGGTTCAATGTATCCGGCTCATGTTCGCGTGGTCAAATCTGCCACAGAAATGGCATTGATGGCACTAAATAGCTACCGCCATCGCATCGCTGGAGCCGATAATTCGGTCATCGATACAAACACGGTTCCTGAATACGATCTCCAGTCTTGGCAAGATCTTTGGGCTGATGGCTACAATTGGTACTGGCATCACCTCAGCCCCGATGGAGCTGAGAATGGACTGCTTAATCAAGAGACGATCGATTCGTTCCCTGACGCGATCGCTTCCGATGCTGAAATGCAAGTTGCTTTTTATAACAACTTGGGACATATCGGCATTCAACTCTTAAAGATCTACGATCTGTGGGAGGAGGCATACGAGAATGCAGGTGCACAAAAACTTCCGGGTGCTGCACTGAAAGCCAAAGATTTGTTCTTGGATATCTACGGATTAGCGGCCACAATGGGATTAGCCAACAACATCGAACAACGGTTACTCGACCAAGATATTCCGGCTTCCTACCATGTTATTCAAACTAAACTGGTAGATTTCGATCTTTCCTTACTCCCCTTGTTCAAATGGCTAAGTCAGTATCAGGGCGACTTTGCAGTTGTTCCACCTGACTTGAAAACCTCAGAGTTTCTTGAGATGATATACAGTCTGTGGCGCGACAGTTGGGGCCTGGATTAAAATCTGAGGTACAAGGTTCTGGGTGAGAAGTTGTCTATTTCGGACAGCCTCTCACCTCTTCACTAAGGGGGTAAAATTGACTGAGCATCAACGACCCGATAGCCCAACAATTAATGGGACAATAGCTGATGATATTGTTTACATTCTATGGGGACTTGGTTCCCTAATCAAAAGCATCACCCCTATCTTGGCTCTTTGTGTAGCAGGATGGGTCGTGCAGCACAACCAGTATCTTGCTACCGCGATCGTTGGCGGTGCTTTAGGAATGTATCCAGCGAAAGAAGAAAATTCACCAACAAGAAAAAAACCGACAAGGAGGAAACGATGATAAAACTGAACGTTCCCTATTTCCGGCAAACTGACAACGACACCGATCTGTTCGGCCCCGGTTGGCGACAATGTAACACAACATCTAACGCGATGCTGGTAAAATTATAACGAGATAGAAAAAAGCGATCGCCCTTTAATTCAGACGATCGTCAATGATGTCGTTATCACCTTAAAAAAGAGGCTTAAGTCAGACGACGCTTAATGTGTGGCGCGATCGCTTCAATCTCTTTAGCTGGTTTCCACTCAGCCATACCGGGAATCCAGGCTAGAGTGTTGGAAAAAACTTTACCTTTAGCTTCAGCCAGGGGAACGGTTTGTTGACTTCCCTTCTTGTCAATGTAGTGTACCGTTACATTGGGAACAGAAGCCGGAACCGGAGGCGGAGGCGGTGTTTCTTCAGATTTGGCCGTAGACGGTAAAGGCGGTGGAGTCTCTTCGGTTTCAGGCGAAGGGACATCGCCATAGTCTAGGCTTTCGTGAGCCTGTTTGGAAACCTTAAAACTGAGATAGCGACTCGCTGGAACGTCCACATCTTCCCCAGTTCGGGGATTTTTAGCTTTGCGGGCCGGTTTATCCTTGGGAAAAAACTTACCGATGCCGTAAATGTTGACTTCTTCTCCCTCTTGAAGCATTTCGAGAATAGTGGGACGTAGCGCTTCAGCTACAATCTCCACCACATCTTCTTTGAGAGGGGTGTTGGCGGTAAGCCGTTCGAGAAAAGTTCGATCCATCATTAGCGGAGACCTCAATGTGAGCGAGAAAACGGAATTTAGAGACCTATCCTAAATATAGTTCCTAATTTCCTCTTCTGGCAAGTCAGCAAGTAAAATTTTTACTGAACTGAGAGTATTTCCCGACCAACGAACGCCAAAAATCCGTCGATCTTCCACTTGACCGATCTGTTGTGAGACACGAGGAACATCGGTTTCGCCAACCAAACCGAGATGATACCAGCCGATCTGATTCTGAGCGTCAGGCCATAACATCTCGATCGCCAACTTTTGCGTACTTGTTCCCGGTGTGGTGCGGAAATAGGGACGAGTTTTGACGCGCTGACCTGTCCATTTTCGAGGCAGTTCCAGGCTCCAACTGCCGTACTGAACGCCATAGACAAGGATACTGGGAATGCGATCGGGGTCGTAGTTTCTCAATTTACTTTCAATGAGACTAGGGAACA
>CAKZKB010000526.1 GCA_937121005.1 uncultured cyanobacterium
TCGGACTGCACCACTTGTAGGGTATCGCCATTGTAGCGGAACTCGATGATTTCTTTGAAGTCGCGATCGTCGGAAATGTTTTCGAGGAACCACCGCCCGGTGATATCGGGTTCGGTTTGGGCGATTCTCCGAGGGAGAGGCTGCGCCAACGCGGGGGAAAGGGTGAGAGTAGAGGCGATCGCAAAGGCGATCGCGATTGGCTGTTTCATGGGTTTTAACTTTTCCTTCAGTTAGGAGTGATGGTGTACGAACTAGATCAATCCGTAGATTTCCAAGAACTTGCGGTATTCAGGAGATAGTCCCGCTAAGGCAACTCCTGTAGAGTCAAAGGCTAAAGTAGAAAAGTCATCTTCATTGGGATCGCCATTACCCGGTGTAGAATCAATATCTAACTCAGACATTGCCGTAATTTCTGCTGTGTTAGTTATAAGTCCCGGTTCGCTAGCAGCAATAGCTAGGTTTAATGTGGCGTTAACTCCATTTCGCAAGTTCCCCACCTTCCAAATACCCGTGTTAGGATCGTATTCACCCTGGCTTGGAGTTGAAGCAACAATTGTTCCGCCAGAAGGCACTGGATTTGAAACTTCAATTCCGCTAGCTATTGCATCTCCAACATTAGAGACAGAAAGTGTAAGTACAGCCTGATTTCCAGACTCATTTACAAATTGCGTTAGTTCTAGATCTGTGGGTTCTGGTTGTGTAGAATTAACTACAACACTCTTACGAATCGAGTTATTACTTAAATCGACATCAGTTTCATTGCTGGTTACACGAACTGAATTTACGAGGGATCCAGATGAAAATGAATTAGTCGCAACAGACACAATCGCCGACTCTCCAGGATTTAAAGTTCCCAAGTTAGATAAAATGCGTTCGTCAGTACGTTGTGTTGGTAAATCATCAAAGACATTGGGAGACGTGGTATCGGTAATTTTGACATTACTTTCAACAGAAGTCTCACCTTGAGTAGACTCAGCACTGGCAAAGCTAGTTCCCAATGGCAATATGCTCGTCATTTCCACACCAGTAGCTGGTGATATGCCATTGTTTGTGACAATTAACTGATAATCAATGGAATCCCCTAGTGATACAGATTCCGGTGCTTGCACAGTTACTCCTAGATCGACTAGGTTTTGTGCAATTTCCGGCATTTCTACATCTGACGAAACAACGGCAACGTCATTAGATGAAACTGGGTCAAAAGTATTGCTATTAACTCGGCTAATACTATCAACTACGCCAGTTATGTCAGCCTTGAGAACAAAGTCAAAGGTTACGCTTTCTCCTACAGCAAGGTTGCCAATATTAAACAAAATCTCATTGTCATCGAGATTCTGTGAATCTAACGTTGAAGACACAAAGGTTGTGCTTTCAGGCAATTCACTGGTAACAGTTACGCCGTCAGCAATGCTAGAGCCATTATTAACAACTGTTACAGTGTAAGTAATATCCTGCCCAGGCTCTACACTTTGTAAATTTGCAACCTGATCGATACTTAGATCGGCTGCATCAGAAACTAAAATCTTACCTGCCGAATAATTGCTCCGAACAGGAGCATTATTCTCATCTGTTGCAACAGCATAGACATAATACTCTCCTGTGGGCACTCCTTGAAGCTCCCAAGTAAAGCTACCAGCACTATCTACTTCTGGAACGTCACCTTCAATTAAAAATCCATCAAATCCCGTATTATCCGTGTCATAGAAAAAGCTCAGTGAAGCCTCTGAATCACTATCAAATGCTTCGTAACCAATTTCAACACTTGAACCGCTTACGTCAGTAGACGGAGAAGTTATAGAAACATTAGGAGCTTCAGAGTCCCGAAAAGCGGTATATTCAATATTGCCCAGCTGTGCTTCATTAGATAACCGGATATCCCAAACACCTGCCTCTGGGTTATTGACGATTACAGCGACGGTAGTATCACTTGCTAGATCGTCAATAAGGGCGATTTTATCTTCTGGGAAATCTTGTGGTGCAAATACGGAGCCATCAGGAGATATTACCTGAACTCCCACGTTATCATTTGGGATCTCCCAATCTGCTCCCATAACAAGATATTCAGTTCCGTCTTCAACAATGAAACTATTGGTCTCGGGGATTTCCGAGTCACCATCTAGGAAAAGTTTGAAGCCTTTTGTAATTTCACCTTTGAAGGGCACGTTAATAGTTCCCCAGCCAGCAACAAAATCATTTGACAAATTCTCGTCGTTACTAAAAGCAACTTGTGCGACTCCTTGCCCTAGCTGTTTTTCTCCGATTAAAGGAATAACACTGGGAACCCGAACAGAAGCATCAGCAACGATATCAAAATCAAACTGAGAGTTGGCTTTTAAGGAGCCATTAAAGTCAATCAATCCGCCTAAAGCTGAAAAATTAGCATTTGCAGCCAAGGTTTTCCGATCGAAGTTCAAAGACAGATCGGTGGTTCCTGCAATTGCTCCTCCGAAAAATTTGATATCCCCTGATGCCCCAATCTCTTTAATATTAAGACTGCCACTCACATCAAAGTCAGCGGCCGATCCACTAAACGTTCCTCCGGCCCAAGAGGGAAGACGGACTGTAACTTGTGGCCCGGCAGTTACTCGTAAACGACCACCAAACTCATCATCATCTTTCGGTTCCGAAGCTAAATTTTTAACTTCTCCCCCAATTCCCTGAAGCACTGCACCTGTAGCACCTATTGGTTTATTAAGGGGTTGTCCAGCTTCATTGAAACCAGCGAAAAGACCAGCCGAATCAAAACGACCATCAACAAATCCGAGACTACCATCGACAATAATGCCAGTAGGAATTAGGAGCGATGCTTCTCCTAAGATAGACTTCTCCTGGCTGTTGACGCTTAGTTTGGCACTTTTTATTTCCCAGACATTTTTTACGATCGGTATATCTTCAGCAGAAATAGAACCTGTGACATCAAATCGTGGGTCTGCATTGTTGTTTAACTTAATGTAATTTTCTCCTGCAAAATCAGCCGTCACATTAAAGAAAGAAGGAATAGAGGCTTTTCCTTGAAGTTGAATACCTCGTTCTTCTTCGGGAAGATGCACGTAGTCTAACGACAAATCGCTAGCTTGAAATTCTAGTATGTCAGCCAGCATGAAGCTGAAATCATCAATATTGATTCCTGCTCCAGTAATGCCGATACCTGTATCGTCAATTAAAATCTTGTTGTCTCCAGAAACAGAGATATCTGCAATACCGATGCCATCAGGAAAGTCAATGACTCCCTCTAGCTCAATGCCACGATCTGTAAACGCTAGCTGGGAAAACTGAATGTCAAACCCTGCAATTCCAAGCTCGTTTAACTCCGAATTTGCGCTATCGTTTAAAGCATTCGTTATTTGTTCTCCAATATCAATGGTAAAGCTGCCTTCTTGCCATACAGGTAGCTGAATATTTCCAATACTGGGTGTTATTTTTCCATCCGCCGTGAATTTCAAATTGTCATAGTTAGCAGACCCTTCAAGAGTTACAAGAGGAAAGGGTCCGTCAGCTAATCCAATCTGAATAACTCCATTCGCTTGGAAAGTATTATTTCCAACTTCTTGAAAGTCTCCGTCTGCACGAAGTGGATAAATATCAGCAGATGAGGTGTTAATCCGATAAACCCAGCGAGTAGTATCAATATTTTGGTTGGGGGTTAATATAACCTCTAACCGATCGCTGTTTTTACCTTCAGGTAAATCTATACGAACGGAACGCCCACCAGAGGTTAAACCACTATCAAAAACTGTTTCTCCCGCATATCGGAGTTCGATCTGATCTCGAACTTCATACATCTGATACGATAAATCGATCGATCCGCCATCAGATGAATCTAGCTGGATAGTTTGAGAATCGCCTTCAAAACCACCTGTGCGCTCAATGATTGCTTGTTCGACAAAAGTAAGTTGGTTGTCTAACTCTAAGAGACGGCTATCGTCTTCAGCCTTAAATGCTGCCAACTCATCACCACTCAACACCTCACCCCGCACCAACGCCGAAAAAATGGCTCCCTCATCCCCCGGCGCATCCTCGACATTGACCTGTGAATCAACCCAGTGACCGAACTCCTCCAACAGTACGTTCGTCACTGGCGCCACATTACCCTGACTCGCCGCCAAAAACTCACTCGACAGATAAATCGTCTGCGTCTCGACGGAAAACGCACCCAACGCCTGACCCAACTCGCCACCCGTCAGCACCTCGATCGCCGGAAAATCGGCCCGATCGCCCGTTGACCAATCCGCCAACAGATCCGCCACCGCTTCCCCATCCGTCGCCGTACCAAACGCCGTCGCCAACGCCTGCGCCACGTCATCCCGACTCGCAAACTGCGCCAACAGCGATCGCGCTTCCTGTGTCGCCGCTTCCACCAATTGCGCGGTTGCGCCGCCATCCAACAACGGATCGCCAACAGTGTCATCCTCAATGCTGTCGAACCCGACAATATCCCCGTCGATCGCCTCCGGTTCTGCCAGTACCGAGAACGTCGCATCCGCGATCGCCGATACTGCAATCTCTGTCGGTTGTTCCAACTTCAGGAGATCGACTCCAAAACCGGGATTGCTGTTGTCTGTATCGGGAACCAGTTCGAGTTCTTTCTCGGTGGGGAAAATGTCCGGGATGGCGGCGTTGGTGTTGAAGATGTCTTGAGTCATGGCTTTAAGCGGATGATGGAATGGTGGCTTCAGCGCAATAACAAAGCAGGTTAACGAAAGGCAAAATACCCATTCGATCGAACCTTTCCGAAGGATACGACACAAAAAAGTTGTTGACAAACAACTTTTTTGTAAACTTATTTTACCTGCTTGTAGACACTAAAAAACTACCGTTTTGCCAGTAAAAAACGGAAAACAAACATTAACAACTCTTGCCAACGCCAGCATCGTTTAGCTGGGTTGGAAGTCAAAAGCTGTGTATTTGGCTAGAACAACTGAATTTAGGTCGATCGAGCGATCGCGCCTCCTAAAGAGATAAACAACCGTGCGAGATACCTCTTTCGATGTACCTCTATATCTCTCTCTGGAGGGATGCGGGTTTTTTACGGGAAATGCCGAATATTGTCACAAAACTTTACAAATTTCTTCGATCTGGGGCCAGGGACGATCGCCCCTACCTGTCTCCCCACAGTGCGATCGCTGTTACAATTTGGATAGGCTTGCCAACTCCCTTGAGGAAAGCGCTATGCTACAAGAACTCGACCCCCGTAGGAAGAGAGAGGTCAATTTTGAAGTTTTAATTGGAGCGTAGCGACATGAACCAACCCACAATTCAAACAAGCACGATCGCGCCTCATCTGTACGATCGCGATTTTCATGAGTGGATCGCCACCACTGCAAAATTGCTGCGCGATCGCGCCTTTGAAGATCTCGATCTCGACAATCTAATCGAAGAAATTGAAGCGATGGGACGCAAGGAAAAAAGCGCTTGACTTCAATTACTTAGAGGAATCTAGGTAATCGAGGCATCTACTAGACAAAGAAAATATTGGTGACAGCAGGTTTACCACCTGAGCTTGCCACCAATATTCCTATCCTTTGACGCACATCACCTGTCGCAATGCGGCCACGACTTCCACCAGATCCGACTGCTGCGCCATCACCTCATCGATCGGCTTGTACGCACTGGGAATTTCGTCGAGAACGCCGCGATCTTTGCGACACTCAATCCCCTGTGTTTGTTGGATCAAATCGTCGAGGGAGAAGCTCTTTTTCGCTTTGTTGCGCGACATCAATCGCCCCGCACCGTGAGAGCAGCTACAGTAACTTGCCGCATTTCCTTTCCCTTTAACGATAAAGGATTTGGCTCCCATGGAACCCGGAATAATGCCGTAATCACCATCTCGCGCCCGCACTGCACCCTTGCGCGTCACGTACACTTCTTCGTCGAAATGAACCTCTTTTTCGGCGTAGTTGTGATGGCAGTTAACCTGCAATAATGGCTTCGTGGCTTTCCCCCCGCCTAAGTGCGTATCGACGATTTTACGAAAGCGCTCCATCATTACATCTCGGTTGTGGCGAGCGTAGTTTTGCGCCCACTGTAAATCGCGCCAGTAGGCTTTAAACTCGTCGGATCCTGCAACGAAATACGCCAGATCTGGATCGGCAAGTTTGGTTTCGGCCAGTTTAGCCAATTCTTTTGCCGTTTCGATATGGCACTGCGCCAAGCGGTTGCCAATGTGACGCGATCCCGAATGCAGCATCAACCAAACTGAGTCGTCCGCATCGACGCACAGTTCGATAAAATGGTTGCCACCGCCAAGAGATCCCATTTGCTTGAAGGCTTTCCCTTCAACCTTTTGAACGCCGCGATGCAGGTCTTTGAAGTCGCGCCAACCTTGCCAGTTTTGAGCAGACTTGCCGATGTCTTTATTCTCGTTAAAGCCAACGGGAATCGCAGCTTCAAGGTCGTTGCGAATTTTTTTGATTTTCCCTTCCAAGCGATCGCTCGTATAGGGTGTTTTCACCGCGCACATTCCGCAGCCGATATCGACTCCGACCGCCGCCGGAACGATCGCGTCTTTGGTGGCAATCACCGACCCCACCAACGCCCCTTTACCCAAGTGAACGTCGGGCATTAAAGCGACGTGCTTAAATACGAAGGGCAGCGATGCCACGTTGCGGGCCATTTGCGCTTCTTTGGGGCCTAAATCGTGGCCGGCCCAGGACAAAACCGGCTTGGGCGTTGCCAGTTCTAAGGATTGAGAGGGCATGGAAAAATTATTTTGTAGTACGCATACTACTATAGCGAAATTGTCTCGCATCTGTCAAGAGCGTCGCCGTCGCTTTGAAATCGGGATCCCCTCGACCCAGAGCGGACAGATGGCAATGGGTGTCAGTGGCTACATTTATATTATCCCCGACATAGGCGCTAAAACCCCGACCTTTTAAGGCGGGGATGAGCGCGCCTCCATCAAGTAGCGGCTAAATTTCGTAAAATTATTAACAACAGAGTCGCTTCCTCGTGCTACAATAACTGTTAAGGAGGTGATAAAAGTGTACGGATGCCAACAAGTTTTACTTCATCCCAATGGCGACCTCAAAGCCATCTTAGAATACATCTGCACCGAAGCCAACAAGCTGCACAACT
>CAKZKB010000527.1 GCA_937121005.1 uncultured cyanobacterium
TTCTTGCCTATAGCCAGACAAAACTCGATTCTGTCCTTTGAGAAACCGGGTTTCTTGGTCAACCTGAATGCTTACCTCACAACATCTTACGACCGAGAATATTATGGATACAAGGCTCCGACTTTATTTGTGGAAAAATAACAGCGAAGCAGCAGCACAAGTTCCTGGCTTTAGACTTGCAGTCAAATTTTTAATTTTTAATTTTTAATTGGAGCGAAGCGAATGACGTGCCCCGTTTGTTACACCCCTGTTAGTGCGGACGAAACCGAGTTTTGCCCGGTTTGCGGTTGGTATTTAGAGTCCTCGAAGGAGAGGGAAAAAGGCGATCGCCTGCATTTAGAATGGGCGCAGCATATCTGGCATAGCTTGCAGTCTTATTCGGAGAACGCGATCGCGGAACGCTTGGATCGTTTGGAGGCGTTAGAACGCGAAGCTATGGCCGATCGCCGGGAGTTGTTTTCCTGGGTAGAATGGCTGCGCGATCGCGATTTTGCCACCGCAGACAATACGCCTGTTTACTCGGAGGTCGGCATCGATTTTAACCCGTTGTTCGAGTATTTATCAGCCCAAAACTGGCGAGACGCGGATGCAGAAACTTGGCGCATTGTTTTGGAAGCGGCGGGACGAGAAAAGGAAGGCTGGTTGCGCTTAGAAGATATTGAGGCGTTTGCGGCCACAGACTTGTTAACCCTCGATCGCGCTTGGTACGAGTATAGCGAGGGTGGCTTTGGTTTGGGGGTACAACAATGGATCTGGGAGGAAGTGGAGGCCAATTACGATCGCTTTTGCGATCGCGTCGGTTGGCGCGTCGGCGATCGCTGGACGAGTTACGAGGAACTCAGTTTTGAAACCTCCCCTCTTGTAGGACATTTCCCAGTTTTGCCTTGGCGCAAGCGATCGTGTTATGGTGTCGGAGAACGCAGCGCCGCCGAAAATTTGGCAGCTTGGTTTCAGCGACTCGACGCGATCGCGGATATTACCAACTAAGGCAACAGCAATCGCTTAAAACCGTTCTAACGGACAAACCACTTTCTCTAAGGGTAACACCCGCATACCGCCATCGAAAACATTAACTTGATAGACTTGGCTGTTACGGACATCGAGGGCGCTCAACCAGCCGCTATGAGGCGTATAAACGCCAGTATCGATATCCAGCCAGCCGGGGCCTTTGGCAATTTGTCCGGCTTCGATACCCGGTAAGGTAAAGGTAATGGTGTGACCGATGACGATCGTCTTATCTTTGAAATACGGTTTTTTGTGGTAGTGAAATTGACCGCGAATCCAACAAAATTCGGCTTCGCTTTGTTTTTTCAAAGGCAGTTGGGGATGGACTCCCGCGTGCACCAGCCAGATCGAACCCAAGTCTAAATAAAGCGGTAAATCCCGAATCCAGTCAACGTGCTCGCGCAACAAATCTTGACGATTGCCGTAACTGGCGAGGGTTTCGCGACCACCACTATACATCCATGCCATCATCGCTGTGGTCTCCACTCGTCCTTCGGGAAACGCACCTAGCATCATGTGTTCGTGGTTGCCTCGGACGCAGCCGTAACGATGCGATCGCACCAATTCTACCACCTGTTTGCTGTGGGGGCCGCGATCGATCAGGTCGCCGAGAAAATAAACGCGATCGTCCCCACGCGGATCGACGATCGCCAGCAACCGCAGTACGCCTTCATAGTAACCGTGAACGTCGCCAATGACGATCGTCCGTCCAGAGTTTTTGACCATCACCCGAATTCCCACTGGTTGCGCTTTCGCCTTCGAGGACAAACCGCCGACTGCACCCATTCCATAGATTCTATGATACCGTAAAAATACGCTCGTCAGCTTAAGAAAAAGTTGTTATAATAGCTTATTTAATCGAACGATCGTATTGTGGAATGTTTGGAAATGTGTATTTGTATTAACTGTCACTACGTCGATCTCTGTACCACCTATCACGAGGTCGAACACCAGCACCAGCAGCCTCACCTTGCCGACGCACCGGATTTCAATCCCGTCGAGCCCACCATTAATGTTAACATCCGCACCAGCGATGAAGAATTGCAATGGGAATGGGATGTGGTCGGCTGCCAGAGTTTTACAGAAGAAGCGGGAAAATGGGCGAAATTGCGTCCGGGAGAACTCGTTCCTACTTGAAGTACCGACAGCCGCACAAAGCGCGACTCGCTCCTAGAGCCAGCCGCGCTTTTGTGATATCGGGATGACTGGATTCGAACCAGCGGCCCCTTCGTCCCGAACGAAGTGCGCTACCAAGCTGCGCTACATCCCGT
>CAKZKB010000528.1 GCA_937121005.1 uncultured cyanobacterium
TGTTGCTCGCAGTACGTCCACCACGACGGCGCAGGTGGGAACAGTCTCGACGGGAGTTTGTTCGGGAGTGTGATAGACGAAAACCTTCACGCGGTGTGTCATTGACCTCAAGCGACTTTACCTAAAATAGCCTCGTTCGGGCCGTTTGGGAAGTGGTCGGGGGCCGGGGTGCAAGGGCGATCGTCGTAGGATCGCGGATGCCATCTGAGGTCAAAACGGTGTAGGCTAAACAGGTTCGGACAGATTTTATGGGGGATGCCGTTCGAGCCTGCAAGCCTCGACATCGGCAAGGGAATATCGCCACCGAGTCCCGATAGCTTTCGTTGGCCGGACGCAATTTGTCAGAACACGCTTAGGGTTCTCAGCCGTCATGTCCAGTTTTTCTTCCGCGCATTCCCCCCAGTTGTTGAATGCGGCATCTGTTACTACTCCTATTTCTAGCGAGTCGCTGTCGGCGATGGTATCTGCTCGTTTATCTCATCTTTTAGCCGAAAGTCGCAACATCGAAGCCATGGGATCCGAAATTGCGGCCCTGCTGTGCGAAGCCTTCAGTGCGGAAGCGGCGTTAGTGGAAACGATCGACGATCGCGATCCGGCCGACAAACCGACAACGTATTGGTATTGCAATCGCGATCGCGACGGCATTTCGGCAGTCGCGCCAGCCGCTTGGGAGGCCATCGAGCGGCAAGCCGAGGATTTTACCCCCTTTGCCATTATTCCCCTGGACTCGGGATCCCTACTCGGCGTGCGGACGTGCTGTTACGGACGCACCAACGGCATTGTGGCCCTGGTTCGCAGCACGTCCGACTGGACGGAGGCAGAAATCGAACAGTTGGCGACTGTGGCGTTGCAAGTGGGATCCCTGCTCGATCGCGTTCTCCAGCACCGAGCCACCGCCACCCTCGAACAGCAGCACCGCACCTTAGCTCGCTTGACGCGCACCATTCATGCCAGTAACGATCTCGATCGCATTTTACAAGTGGCCATCGATGGGGTAGGTCGGGCCTTGCAGGTCGATCGGGCAGCGATTATTTTGCTCAAATACAACGAGGTGCAACTGAACAAACCCGAGGGCGATACAACCATTCCCAAAGCCAAAGCAACGGTGGTCAGTCAGTGGTTGGGCGATCGTAGCGATGCTGCCAGCCGCGATCGGCACTTCGAGCAGTCGTTTTGGCTCGGCGAGTGCGGTTGGTGCGCTCGGGCATTTTTAGCGGCTCCCCACCCCTTAGTGGCGGTCGATCGCGAGGCGGTGACGGATATTTCCCCACTTCCGGTGCTGTTTCGAGCGGCGTGGCTGTCGGCGTTTTCTATCTTCCCCCTGATGAGTCCCAACGACGACGTACAGCGCACGGTTTTGGGGTTTTTAATCGTTCAAGATAGCCGTCCTCGGCGCTGGAAAGCCGAAGAATTGGAACTGGCCGAACTAGCGGGTTTGCAAGTGAGCAATGCTATTTTACAAACCAAAACCCTGCAACGGGCGCGCAGTACCATTGTCGATCGCGATACCCAACTCCATCGCAGTTTGGAAGTGCAAGGCAAACTCTACGAACAAAGTCGCCGCCAAGTGGAGCAACTGCAACGGCTCAACCGCCAAAAAGATGAGTTTCTCAGCACCATCAGCCACGAACTGAAAACGCCGCTCACCAGTATGCGGATGGCGATGAAAATGTTGCGCCAGCCGACCATTTCAGGCGATCGCCGCACGCGGTATCTCGATATTCTCGAGCAGCAGTGCCAGCAAGAAATCAACTTAATTGACGACCTGTTAACCTTGCAACAAATCGAGTCCAAACAGACGCGGGTTTCCGTGCAAACCATCGACCTCAAAGGCGCGATCGCGCCCCTAGTCGAGCAGTTCGATCGCGCTTGGAGTCATAAGGGCTTGTGCTTGGAAGTTCGCTCTCCACAGCGATCGCTGAAAATTAAAAGCGATGCCCAAAGCCTGAATCGGATTTTAGAAGAATTGCTAACCAATGCGGGCAAACATTCCGACCCGCAAACGCCAGTGGTGTTGCAGCTACAGCACCATCAAACCGATGGTAAAGAACGAGTTGTTGTCACGTTGACCAATACGGCTCCAGCCATTCCCCCGGAGGATTTGCCTCACTTATTTGATAAGTTTACGCGGGGAGCGGGCGTGACTCAAAAGGCGATCGCGGGTACGGGATTAGGGTTAGCTTTAGTCAAAGGGTTGGTACAATTGTTGGGAGGGACGATCGCGGTGTCTTGTCGCTCCATTCCTGGCACGAACTCGGAAAAAGTCTGTTTTTCGTTGGTGCTACCGCAGACAATGGAAGAAGAGTAGGGCGCGATCGCACTGCGTAGATTAAAATCGGCGTTCTCGGGTCAACAACAAATACAAACAAGGGACGATCGTCAAGGCCGAAATCGTCGAAGCCCCCAGACCCGCCGCCACCGCCAAGCAGAGGGGAAACCAAGCCGGATCGGACAAAGATAGAGGCAAAACTCCGAAAATAGTGGTTAAACTTGTTGTTAGTACCGGACGCAGGCGATCGCCCGCCCCACGTGCGGCGGCTTCGCGTACCGAAAGACCATTGTCGCGATGGTTGTTCATGGTTTCCACAATCACGATCGCGTCGTTAACCACAATTCCCGTCAGGGCAATAATGCCAATTACGGCCGGGAACGAAATCGGAATTTGCCACAAAAAGAAGCCAGTAAACGTGCCAATTAAGGCAAAAGGTAGCGACAAGATAATAATGAACGGTTGGCTAAAAGAACTAAACTGAATCACCAACACGGAAAAGACTAAAAACAGAGCCACCATAGCCATTTGTCCTGCCGAACCAAAGGTTTCGCTTTGGTCTTCCGACTCGCCCCCAAACCGATACCCGTAGCCTTGAGGCCAAGTGGCTTTTAAGGCTTCAATTTCCGGGCGGGCAACGGCTAATATTTCCCCAGCCGTTACCCCTTCAGCTTTAGAGATAACTGTCACCGTGCGTTGTCCGTCTTTGTGAGTAATTGAAAGGGGAGCTAAACTGGGTTCGCGATCGAGAATTTGACTGCCATAAAGAACCTCACCCGCAGGAGAAATGGCTCGCAACATTCGCAGTTCGTCCGGGCGCGTCGGCCCGCCAATATCGCCGCCGCGAGAGGGCCAGCGCGTACTTAAATAGATATCTAAATCTTCTTGTCCGCCGCCGATCGGGAAGTTGCCAATATCCGTCGCCGCCATTAAATAACGCCCTTGTAAAGCTAAATCTTCGAGGCTCAAACCGTAAAAATCGAGGGCTTCCCGGCGAGGTCGAAACTTCAAGTCTGGACGCAAAGTTCCCAGGTCGTCGCGCACGTCAGCCGTGCCTTCAATCTCGCGTAAAATGTTTTGAATTTGTCCCGAAATTTGCCGCAATTGCCCCATATCGGAGCCGAACACTTCAATCGCAACCGGATCGCCAACCGTCCCGCTTGCGGGTTGGGATAGGGTAAAAGATGCGCCGGGATAGGTACGGACGATCGCCTCGACTTCGGCTCGCAATTCGTCGAGATATTTGTAAGCGACGAACTCGCGCTCGTTCCGATTCTTAAACAGAGCAGAAAACCCGATTAAATAACTCCCCTGAGTGGGAATAATCGTGCCTTCGGCGACCAGCGTACTGCGCCGTCCGACAAACTTAACGACATCTTTGAGATACGCTTTGTCCCGAAAGACTTCTCCTAACTCATCAGCCACCTGTTGGGATGTATTTAATGTCGTGTTGGGGGGCATTTCCACATTGACCGCTAACTTTACTTGGTCGCTGGTCGGAAAGAGATTGGAGGGCAAGGTTCCGGCTAAAATCGTTGCAAACACGAACAGTCCCAAGGCCGCCGCCACCCAAAAACGAGCTACCATTTTGTTAGGAATTGTGCCTCGTAGCGTCCACTGCGTCCAGTTGCGAGACCCAATTTCGGTCAGCCGATCGATGGTACTTTTCTTGTCTCCCCCTTGCTGGTTGGCGAGCAGGTATCGAGATAGGGGAATAGCAACGAATAAAGCAATAAAATAACTAATAACCAAACAGGTAATAGCGCTGATGGGAATGTAGCGAATAAACTTACCTAAAAAGCCGCCGATCGCGGCCAGAGGAGCCATAGCTAAAATGGTCGTCAACTGTCCCGAAAATGCAGGTAGGGCGTAGGTTTTCACTGTTTTCAATGCCGCGCGATCGAAGTCCAATCCCTCGACGAAAATTCCTTCGTGCATCCCCTCCATCATTAAAATAAACACATCGACTAGCAACCCTAGGGCAATAATCATGCCCACCTGCACCATCGTATTTAGGGTATTTCCCATCATCCACAATACGGCTAACGCGCCTAAAAAAGTGAGGGGAATTGACAGTCCAGCCACAAGTGCTTCTCGCCAAGACAGCGCTAAAAACAAAATTGCAAAGACGCAGAGAACACCTTGCCCACCACTGGTTAATAAGTTGTTGAGGGATCTTAAAATTTGGGTATCGTCACTTTGAACGACGCGGTATTCCATCCCGTAAGGCCAAACTGCCGGATCGCTGCGGGCGCTTTCCATTTCTTCTACAGCACTTTCGATGACCTCAAACGTATCCGCACCGGGGGCTTTCACCACTTCTAAAACGATCGCGGGTTCGTATTCGCTGCCTTGGGTACTTAAAAAAGCGCGATCGACCTCTTGTTCTAAATCTCGTTCCACTACTGCAACTTCGCCCAAACGTACCACGCGATCGTCTTTATCTCCTAAACGGGCAACGGGTACGCTTCGCAAATCTTCAATGCTGCGATAGCGTCCGTAGAGTCGCACTTGAGAGCCGATCGCGTCGTTTTCGATCCGATCCCAGGGCATATCAATATTACCGCCTTCCACTGCTTTCGCCACTTCTGTGGCTGACAATTCCAACGCCACTAACCGTTCGGGTAACAGTTGTACGTGCACCACTTCTCGGCGTGCGCCAACTAGGTTCACTTCGCGAATGTTAGAAATTTTTTCCAAGCGTTCTTGCAAGTCTTCGGCCGATCGTCCCATCACCGCCGGATCGATGTTGCCATAGAGTCCTAAAATCAAAACAGGCGTATCTTGGACAGAAATGCGCTCGACTTTGGGCAATTCCAAGCTGTCGTCTTTGGGGAGTTCGGCCTCGGCCGCATCCACTTTGGCCCGCACGGCCGCGATCGACTCGGAAGTAGGCGCATTCACGTCGAACTCGACTTCGATGCGCGAAAAGCCTTCAAAGGAAGCACTATCGAGATCTTTAAGGGCTTTAAGTGACTTGAGTTCGGCTTCGAGTTTGTCAGTAACTTGGTTCTCGATCGTCTCGGGATCGGCTCCAGCCCACACCGTCTCCACGCTGGCGAGGGGGGTGTTGACATCGGGGTTATCTTCTTTGACCATTCCGTTTGCGCCCATGTAGCCGCCCACTACCATCAGGACGCATAGTAAAATGGCGAAAATGGGTTGCAAGAAAAAGAAGCGGGCCAGGGGGTGAGGACTGGCGGGACGTTGGGAGACCGCAGGGGTTTCGGGATGCAGTGGGGTTTCGCTCATGGCCGTTGCAAGAGGCGATCGCACCTATTGTACTATCTGGTCTTCTTTTCGTCGCTACTCTAGTTACAAAATGGGGAAAAATGTCACAAACGATCGCACCGGAGTTTCATCTTATACTCGCAGACCCTTGTCCCGATTCAACTTGGGAAGAGCCTGAAGATCTCTCTGGCATCTTAACAGAGTTTGAGAATCGATGGCGGCGGTTTTGCTATGAATGCAACCACGAAGTCAATTGTTTCTGGTTAGGGATCAAGATGCTCCCACTACCAAACGCGATCGGCGAAAGAGGGGTATCAGTAGTGTAGGGGCGATTCGCGAATCGCCCCTACACCGTATCTGTTGCACCAATATTAGAAAATGGTATCAACCCCGATCGACGGTGGCGAGTGTTTTTCTGCCTAAATTCGCAAATGTAAATTTATGTAATAAAAGCTGGCATTTCGGTTGTCAATGTCGTAAACTGGTCTTGAACTGAAAGCATCGACAGCTTCCCGATCGCGCTCCCGGCACTCACACTCTATCAAATTGGGAAGTTCAACCCATAACTAACCGATCGTTGAATTGAAAAAACGACTCGGTTGCCAATCTATGGGTGCAAACTCACGCTCGAATAATCATTGTAGATATTTGTACCAATTCCTATGAGTGTGTTTACCTCTCAAACGATCGCCCCCGGCAACGATCGCGTTTGCTACTGCTTCAATCGAGATTGCCAACAACCTCGAAACCCTCGCCACGCGATCGCCTGTGCCAGTTGCGGCTCGGATTTGTTGTTACAAAATCGCTACCGAGCCCTTGAGGCGATCGGTCAAGGTGGGTTCGGTCGGACTTTTAAAGGAATAGACGAGTCCCAACCATCTCACCCCTACTGTGCCATCAAGCAGTTTTGGATGTCACCGGGTAGCAACAACGCCGAAAAAGCAGCGCAATTGTTCGAGCAAGAAGCTCAACGCTTGCAAGTTCTCGGTTCCCATCCCCAAATTCCTGCCTCGATCGATTATTTTATCGAAGCCGGGGGACAGTATCTAATTCAAGAGTATATTAACGGCAACAATTTATCTGAGGAATTATTAGAAGAGGGACTGTGGGACGAGCCAAAAGTGCGGCAGTTGTTACTCGAACTGTTGCCCGTCTTGCAATTCGTCCACAACCATAAAGTGATTCACCGGGATGTGAAACCGGAAAACATTATTCGCCGCCACAGCGATCGCTCTCTTGTTTTAGTTGATTTTGGGGCGGCTAAATTGGTGAGCGAAACGGTTTTAGCCAAAACCGGAACCGTTATTGGTTCGGCGGCCTACACGGCTCCAGAACAAGTGAAAGGAAAAGCGGTTTTTGCCAGCGATATTTACAGTTTGGGTGTCACTTGCCTGCATTTGATGACCGGAGTTCCCCCATTCGATTTGTTCGATAGTGGCGAAGATATTTGGAAGTGGCGAGACTATTTTAACTTGGGGAATCCCGTCAGCAAAAAACTGGGTCAAATCCTCGATAAAATGCTCCAGGGAGCGACCAACAAACGCTATGCTTCGGCGCAAGCAGTTCTCGAAGACTTGCAAGCCGAACCCGTCAAACTGTGGCGTTCTCGCAAAACTTGGCTAGTTGCTAGTGCAGCGTTGGTGTTGGGAGTGATGGGTGTCAGGGCGTTAGTATCGCCAGTAGCGCAGCAAGTTTCTGCTCCGCCTTCGGTATCAATTCGACAAAGCGAACCGCCACGATCGCCTCGAGAAGACTTAGATCCAGGAGGATTGTACGCCTACTCCGATGCGGGAGAAGTGCAAGCATTTCCCCTCGAACATACCGAAGTCGAGGCTCAAATTGCTGGAAACCTATCGCGAGTCGAAGTAAAGCAAACCTTTTCTAACCCCTACGACCTACCGTTAGAGGCAACTTATAAGTTTCCTTTGCCTGAAGATGCGGCGGTGGATGACATGGAAATTCGCATCGGCGATCGCGTCATTCGCGGCATTATTAAAAAACGGGAAGAGGCTAAGCAAATTTACGAGCGAGCCAAGCAAGAAGGCAAAACTGCCGGTTTGCTCGAACAAGAACGAGCCAATGTTTTTACCCAATCCCTGGCGAATATTAAACCCGGCGAAAAAATTGATGTGGTCATTCGCTATACCAACAGTTTAGAATTTGTCGGTGGCGACTATGAATTTGCATTTCCTATGGTGGTTGCTCCCCGCTACGAGAGCCCAACCCCAGTTGGGAATAATAATAGCGATCGTTGGGGCATAAAACCCGCATTTGCAGGCGAACTCGATCCCCCTTATTTACCGGAAACGCGATCGGGTCACGACATTGATGTGACGGTAGAAATTGATGCGGGAGTCGAGGTATCTAACCTGCGATCGCCCTCCCATGAAGTCACTGTTGAAAATGCCGATTTGGGATCTGTGGCTCGCGTCGAACTGGCCAATGGCGACACGATTCCAAACAAAGATTTGATTTTGCGCTATCAAGTTTCTGGAGCCGAAACGCAAGCAACGGTACTGGCTCAATCCGATCGCCGAGGCGGGCATTTTGCCACCTATTTGATCCCAGCAGTGGACTACGAAGCCGATCGCATCGTTCCCAAAGATGTGGTGTTTTTAGTCGATACTTCTGGATCTCAATCGGGAGAACCGATCGAGCAGTCCAAAGAACTGATGCGTCAGTTTATTAGCAGTTTGAATCCAGACGATACCTTTACTATTATTGACTTTTCGAGTCGCACTAGCCAATTGTCGGACAAACCGCTCGCCAATACGCGAGAAAATCGCTCCCACGCACTAAATTATATCAACCGTCTCTATGCGGGTGGCGGTACGGAACTCATGAACGGCATCAACACGGTGCTGAGTTTTCCAGAAGCAGAAGACGGACGCTTGCGTAGCATTGTCCTGCTGACAGATGGTTTAATTGGCAGCGACGAACATATTATTGGACAGATGCGCGATCGCCTCCAACGCGGCAACCGACTGTATAGTTTTGGCGTGGGTTTTTCTCCCAATCGGTTTTTGCTCGATCGCCTTGCTGACATCGGCCGGGGAACCGTTACCGTCGTCGCACCGGAAGATAATGTTGTGGAAGTCGCAGAAAAATTCTTCCGGGAAATTAACAATCCGGTGGTGACAAATATCGAAGTGAGTTGGCTCGGAGAGGGCGAAGCACCGGAAATTTACCCTCAAAATGCGCCAGATTTGTTTGCCAGCCAACCGCTCGTTTTGTACGGACGCAAGGCCGATGGTAGCAGTGGTAAACTACGGGTTGCCGGGGTAGTAGCAGGTGGCGAACCTTACGAACAAATTTTGGAGGTTAACTTTAACCAAGTGGGTGGAAATGGGGCGATCGCGCAATTGTGGGGACGATCGCGCATTAAAGAGTTGATGAACCAAATGTACGGTCGCGAAACCTCCGAGCAAATCGAAGCGGTTACGGAAACAGCCTTAGACTATCGCCTGCTGTCGAAATATACGGCTTTTGTCGCCGTCACTGAAGAAGTGCGCGTCGATCCCAACGAACCACAGTACACCGTCGATCCCAACGAACCACAGTACACCGAAGACGTGGCGGTAGCGACTCCCGAAGGGAGCACTAGCGTCCCCGAACCTAGCGAAATTTTGGGCAACTTACTGGCTGCTATCTTACTGGCGTTGTTCTTTACTCGCAAGCGGTGGTTTAAGTTTCTAAATGTTTTACTGACCAAATTTCCTAAATAGCTACAACCAAAACTGGCGATCGCCGTCTAAAGAACCTGGAGAAATTCCCTGAAGTCGTCGCCGCGCAATGCGATCGGAACCGTAAAGGGGAATGGGTAAGCGAGGTTCTTTGAGCGCTCCATGATGCAGTAAAGTTAGCTTCAGGGTTGCCTCAATTAAACTGTCGAGGGAAACCTGCTGTCCTTCTTTAGGAATTACCCTCAAGCGTAGGGGATAGGGTAAACCCATCTCCTCCGACTTCACTTCCGTTGTTACTAGAATAACTTCGTAGGGGGACAGACGCAAGGCTAATCCTTTAGGGGGAGCGTCTAAAGAAACCCTGCGATCGCCTGCGGTTGCAGTTTGCAGTTCGTACATCCTGGGAATTTGGGATTTCGCACATTCAACTAGAATAAACTCCGCACGGATCGCGCGTTCGCGATCGCGTAAATTTTTGACTTCATCACCGCAAAAACGTCCGTCTCGATAAATCAGAACCGTTTTTCCTCGAAGTTCTGCACCGGGTAAAAATTGCTCTAGAGTGCGACAGTCAATCTCTTCGCCTTCCGAGACAGCATCTTCCAAACGATAACTATTAAATTCTCCTTGTTTTCCATAGAGGCGAACGCTAGCACAAGCATTGCGACTTCCCGATCGCTTGCGTTTGGATTGTCGAGAAACATCTAAACCAATAAAGCGATCGGCAATTTCTAGGGGATCTTTAAGCACAAAGGGTAAGTTACCTAACTTGGCTAAAATTCCAGGGATAACTTGGTTGAAAATGTTGTTCCAGTTGCGCTTTTCTTGAAACGTGCGTTCGTAGATCGCTTGACTGGCAATTTCTCGACGTAAAAGGCGAGAGGAAATGAGGGTATAGAAACTACCGCCGTCATTTTCGTCAGCGTGGCGATCGCTTTGCGGAAGTAATGTCAAAACGATATCGATAGGAACCATCATCAAATCTTCAACAGCTTGTTCCACCCTCGCTCGAGATTCTGCTGCTGTTAGTCCTTCCAAAGACACAATTTCAATATTTCCCCGATCGCGGTGACAAGGAAGAGTCTCTAGGTGATACTTTTTAAGACGCTGGCAAATGCCATCGATAAACTCTTGTTTGACCTTAAAATCTCCAACCTTCAGAACAGAAAGGCGAATTTTGGTTTGAGGATTTTCATACTTCTTGTGTCGCCGATAGACACCCCCTTCAGATAAACCCGTTAAAGTTTTGCTGCGGGGAAAGACTTTATTATTGCCAAACAGAAGCGGAGTGTCTTCGAGATTGAATGTTGGAGTCGAAAACATCTCCGAGTCAGTAGAGGAGTTAAGGCAGGTTTTCCTGAGTTCAATTCCATAGAGGTTTAAAGCCGCGATCGCGTCTTGTTTGCAGCTTTCTAAACCCTCTTTCCTTTCTTGATAGCGCATCTTCGCCGCTTTCAGGAGTTTACCGTAATCGATCTCGAAGCGATCGGCGGTTCCTTGAGTAATGGACGGCTTTAAGGCTGCCATTGCATAGTCAAACTTCTTGGTATCTTTACCAAAACAGACAGAAACAACGGGTTGATTCGGTGATGTTTCCGCCGTTTCTATCAATTTTTGCTTGCTAATCGATCCTGTTGCCTTGGCGACCAATTCATCCTGACGATCGCCAATGTTTCCAGCAATAGCAACGATCGTCGCCAAACTATTGCGTTCGATATCTTTAACTTTTAACCCGACTAAGAGTTTTTCGGGATCTTGGCGAAAGGGATGATTTTCGTAAAAATTCTCTAACGTCCCCGCAAACTCGAAAGAACTGCGAAGCGTCAATGCTAACGCCGGATAAGCGGTCTGTTTTTTGGTAAAAGTTTCTGCCCAAAAATCCGCATTCCGTTTGACTTCCGATCGATCTTGCGACCAAACAACACTAGAGGCAAATGCTTTGTCATTTTTTAAGATTCGCACGGCGAGTTGAGCGAATATCTCAGCGTTTGGCTGAGGATTTTGCGCCCATTGCATCGAATAGTCTCGATCGCCGATTTCGGATTTGAGTTCTGTTTGAAGATCGACTAGGGCTGCTTTCCATTGCGATCGCTCTGGGATCGCCGTATCCGGTTTACCTAAAACCCAAAAGAATTTGTTTTCCCAAATAACCACCAAATCGGGAAAATAATTAGAGAAGCGCCAACTTAAGCGATTGCCAATTTCGCGATCGACTTCCGGTGTCAGTCGAAAACTGTTGACTGTGGGTTCGGCAATTTCGATGGGGAAAATTTCAGCTAGAAAGTGGCTCATGCAGACACCTCGCGATCGGCAAATTGACAAATAGATTCAAAGGGACAATATTGACAGTTCCAGCCGGGATTGGCAGGATAGAGACGCTCAAAAGATTGCTGCTTCCAGCGATACTCGCGTAATTGATCTTGATGGATTTTAGAAATCCGCGCCAACTCCATCCGAATCGCTTTAAGTTGCGTTCCTGTGGCGGGAATCGGCCGCGATCGCTCCTGAGTTTCCAAGTTGTAAAATGAAGCGACAGCCCGTTCTCCGCGATATCGATAGCGACAGGCTAACAAATAAACGTAGGCTTGGCGGCGATCGAAATCCGATTTACCCGTTTTCAGGTCTAAAATATGTAAGGTTCCATCCGGTTCGCGAAAGATGCAGTCGATCGCCGCATAGAGATTAAACCGATACCTCCCTTCACAAACGACGATCGGTTCGGGAAAACCTTCGTCGCCTCGGTTGAGTTCGACAATCTCGCGATCGGCTAAAATGGGATTGCTTTGGTAGTTATGCAGTGTTTGCGTCACCCGCTCCCTCACTTGCTCTACTTCTTCACTGAGTTGTAAAATATCGGCAACCCGATCTACACCGTCAGACCGATGCAAAAATTGAGGACGTTGGTGAAATTCGTAAACGCCCTGTTGGGCTAAAATGCCAATGCGCTGCCAGGTGTTATCCCGATCGAGTAGTGCCTTAACCTGCGGTTCTTTTTTGCGGGCTTTGGTGAATCCGCGCTTCATATCGCAGTGCCAATGTTCTTTTCCCACAGGTGGAGAAAACAACGACCAGAGGTTGTAACTGGCAAAATCCCAAAGTCTTGTCATGAGTTTCACTCCTTCGTACATGATGACATCTATTTGGACAAAATTTCGCAGATCGCGCTCTTGGTTTTAGCAGATTTGGACACTCCAGCGCGATCGTCTAGTTCAATGGTATCCAAGGCTTCGAGCATTTGTTCTGTCGCACGACGTAATAATTGGCTTCGGGTACTCTTGCGTACCTCCTCGGCCAGAGTGCGTAGAGGGCGGACTCGTCCGTAAACTTTTGTAATGTATCGGGCGATCGAGAATGCTTTATCCGATCGCGAGGGTAACTATACCCAAGTTCGCAGTTACAAGTGATTCTTGAGATACGATACCGTAAGTATTCAGGTGGTACAGAGAAACCCGGTTTCTCGCTTATAGCCGGACAAAATCCGAGTTTCTCCTTTCAGAAACCGGGTTTCTACACCCGTTTAGCCTAGCATACCTGAATCCTTACACGATACCTAAATTCTGATGTTAGTAGTGTTCGATAGGAAAGTGCAAATTCCAGCGATCGTACCAGGAAAACCACACCGTTTCTAAGGTTTGGTAAGCGCTGTCTATAGAGTCACCATCGGCGATCGCGACGGACAAATGAGCCCACAAACAGCGCCGATCTTGCAGTCCCTTTTCGCCGAGAAACCAGGGAACGATACGCTGCCAGTGGGGATCGTAGAGAAGGCGATTGCGATTGAATCGATCGCTGGTGACGGTGCTACCACCGCTAGGATTAATGCAAGCACTGAGATAGGCTTTTTCTTGATGGGAAAACAGCGCGTACACGCCTCTATCTTGCTGGCGCAACACGGGAGAAAGCTGACCCGTTTGATGGGTAATAAAACTTTTTAGGTCGCCGTTGGTGTTGGCGAAATAGCGCATTTCAATGTCGATCGTCGTGCCATTTCGAGAGTAGCGGTAGTGCTTTCCCGACACGAACTCTCCCGAAATATAGGTAGGTGGCTTGACTAAATGTGGGTTAACTGCATCAGTGGCCACAAGTTGCCATTTGGGAAGGGGAACGGTTTCTGGAAATGCAAACTCCGCAATTTGCGGATTTCGGGAAACGGGATTGACGATCGACTTTATCAGTACCAAAATAATACCGATGGCGGTGGTGGCTAGAAGTGCGATACGAAATTTCTGTACTGTCATTGCTTCATATTCCTCTCATTCTAAATTCCCCCAAGAAATCGACATCAATCGAGTACCAATTAGAGCAAAGAACAGCACCGCAATAACCGAAAAAATCAGAGATCCGTTGCCAACGTGCCAGTAATTAAAGCGATCGAGATCTTCTAGTGATACCAATACTGCCATCAAAGCCACTCGCACTCCATTGACTGTAAATCCAATTAAAATAGCGGCGATCGGCAACAATATTTTTTGCTTCCAGTCGGCGATCGCGATCGCCAGCACGATCCAACTTAGACCCAATAACTGTACCATCGTTCGCAGTCCCGAGCAACCATTGTAAACCTCGATCGATCCGGAGGGTAACACAATCCAAACTCCATTGCGGGTTACTTCAAACCCTAATATCCATAAAACAAAAGTAGAGAATTTAGCCGTCAATAAAGATAAATCGAATACATAGATTCCTTCCCAAGGAATGGCGAGAAATCCCAGCAAAAACATCTCCGATCGGTACTGCTTCAACCCTTTAATTCCAGAAGCGAGCAACCCCCAGCCAAATAGTGCTATTAAAGGGTAGAGACGCAAGAAGAAATCGCCATCGAACAAATGCGTACTTTTGTAAAGTAGCAGTGCTAGAATTGCCGTCCCCGCGAAGCTGGAAAAAGCGTCGCTTTTCAGGAACAGCCGATCGCGTTTTTGCCATATTAAAAATGAGACCGTGACCCAAAACAGGAGGGCGCATCCGAATAAATCCGATCGGCCCAACTGTTGGCTTAGATTTAAATGAAGCGCTATTAAGGCTCCGGCAATACTCAACAGCCAGACATTGGTAGAATTATAGCACATTGGGTAACAAGCAGATTGTCATTTTGATGTGTTTGCCCTGGATCGCGACTATTCTTCATTAACTTTAGAACCAATTTAGGGTATAATTCTATAATATCGCAGCCAAGAGGCGATCGGTATTTAGAGCGATGGAAGAGTAGGGTGGGCAATGCCCACCCTGCGAGGGAATCAGCCTGCATACTCTTGGAGTGCCTTCACCTCCAACGGTTGCAACTTCAGAGAACGAATGGCTGCTGCTGTTGCTTTTCCACCCGCGATCGTCGTCACTAAGGGAATTTTATAGGCCAAAGCTGTGCGACGAATTAACTTACCTTCAGCTTGCGCTTCTTCTCCTGATGGGGTATTGATAATTAACTGGATCTCGTGGTTTTTAATCGCATCCATGACGTTAGGACGACCTTCAAATAACTTGAGAACCAACTCGACATCGGCGACACCCGCATCTTCTAAGGCTTTTTGAGTTCCCGAGGTGGCGATGATTTTGAATCCCAATTCTTGGAACTCTTTAATCACTGGAATCACGTAGGGTTTGTCGCGATCGGCTGTAGAGACAAACACCGTTCCTTCTAGGGGTAACACTTGCCCGGCCCCCAATACGGCCTTGGCAAAAGCACGACCGAAATCGCTGTCGATCCCCATCACTTCCCCAGTCGATCGCATTTCCGGGCCGAGAGTAGTATCGGTTCCGGGGAATTTGTTGAAGGGAAGAACGGCTTCTTTGACGGCGATATGTTGGGGAACTTTTTCTTCAGTAAACCCTAACGATTCTAGGGTTTCTCCTGACATCACCAATGAGGCTAACCGGGCCAGAGGAACGCCGATCGCTTTAGACACAAAGGGAACCGTCCGGGAGGCACGCGGGTTGGCTTCTAGGATGAAAACTTTATCCCCCTGAACCGCATATTGGACGTTCATTAACCCCACGACTTGCAATTTTTGCGCCAGTTTAATGGTTTCTTGGCGAATGATTTTTAAGGCTGCATCCGACAGACCCACGTAGGGAATCGAACAGGCTGAGTCGCCAGAGTGAATCCCCGCTTGTTCGATGTGTTCCATAATCCCACCGATGACCACGTTTCCGGTAGAGTCGGCGATCGCGTCAACATCAACCTCGATAGCATTTTCCAGGAATTTATCGATGAGAATGGGACGATCGGGTTCCACTTCTACCGCAAAGGTCATGTAGCGTTCGAGTTCGGTATCCGAATAGACAATTTCCATGGCCCGACCGCCGAGGACGTAACTGGGACGTACCACGACTGGGTAGCTGATTTTCTTGGAAATGTCAAGGGCCTGTTCGTAGCTGCGGGCGATGCCACTGGCGGCGCGATCGACATTGAGTTGTTCTAAAATGGCATCGAAGCGTTCTCGGTCTTCGGCGGTGTCGATGGAGTCGGGAGAGGTTCCCCATATGGGTGCGTTAACTTCCGACAGGGGAACGGCGAGTTTTAACGGTGTTTGTCCGCCAAATTGGATGATAATCCCGACGGGATTTTCGGCTTCGATGATGTTAAGAACGTCTTCTTTAGTAAGGGGTTCAAAGTAGAGGCGATCGCTAGTATCGTAGTCAGTGGAAACTGTTTCCGGGTTGGAGTTGACCATGATGGTTTCGTAACCCGCATCGCGCAACGCATAGGAAGCGTGACAGCAGCAATAGTCGAATTCGATCCCCTGACCGATGCGGTTCGGCCCGCCACCGAGAATCATCACTTTTTTCTTTTCGGAAGTGCGGATTTCCGTTTCTTCGTCGTAACAAGAATAGTAGTACGGCGTGTAGGCTTCAAATTCGGCCGCGCAGGTATCGACAAGTTTGTAAACGGGGGTTATCCCGAGTTCTTTGCGGTAGGTACGCACGTCGTCTTCTTTGCTACCCGTAGCGAAAGCAATTTGGCGATCGCTAAATCCGTATTGCTTGATCTCCCGCATGGTTTCGGCATCGATCTCTTTTAGCGGCGTGCGTTTGAGGTATTTTTCCGCTTTGAGGATCTCTTGCATCTTGTCGAGAAACCACAGATCGATGCCAGTGAGTTCGTAAATTTCATCCACTGACAAACCGACCATCATTGCATGGCGAACGGAAAAAATGCGTTCGGGGTTGGGAGTGCGTAAATTGGCTTTAATTTGGGCAATGGTGGGGAGAATTTCGGGGCGATCGCATCCCCAGCCATCTCGTCCGGTTTCCAGCGATCGCAGTGCTTTTTGGAACGACTCGGCAAACGTCCGGCCGATCGCCATGGCTTCGCCAACGGACTTCATTTGCGTGGTCAAAACGGCTTGGGTTCCGGGGAACTTCTCGAAAGCGAACCGAGGAATTTTCGTCACTACATAGTCGATCGTCGGTTCAAAGCTAGCGGGGGTTTGTTTGGTGATGTCGTTAGAAATCTCATCTAAGGTATAACCCACTGCCAACTTAGCCGCAAATTTAGCAATGGGAAATCCCGTCGCTTTAGAAGCCAAAGCCGAACTGCGAGAGACGCGAGGGTTCATTTCAATCACCACCACTTCTCCTGTCACCGGGTTCACCGAATATTGAATGTTCGATCCCCCGGTTTCTACCCCAATTTCGCGGATGATTTTAATAGACGCATCTCGCAAGCGTTGGTATTCTTTATCGGTGAGAGTTTGGGCCGGGGCTACGGTAATCGAGTCTCCCGTATGTACCCCCATCGGATCGATATTCTCGATCGAACAAATAATCACCACGTTATCGGCCAGATCCCGCATCACTTCCAGTTCGTATTCTTTCCAACCGATGAGGGATTGTTCGATTAAAATTTGCGAGACGGGAGACGCATCTAGACCCGCTTGGGCCATTTCTTCAAACTCTTCTTGGTTGTAAGCGATACCGCCACCGCTTCCCCCCATTGTAAATGCAGGGCGAATAATCAGGGGATACGAGCCAATTTTGGCCGCAACTTCTTTACACTCGTCTATGGTATTGGCAATTCCCGACGGACAACTTTTTAAGCCAATTTTGTCCATGGCCGCCTTGAAGGTTTGGCGGTCTTCAGCTTTTTCGATCGCTTCTAATTTTGCCCCGATCAGTTCCACGCCATACTTGTCTAATGCCCCACTTTTCGCCAAGTCTACAGCCAAGTTTAGGGCCGTTTGTCCGCCCATCGTCGGTAAAATGGCATCGGGTCGTTCTTTGGCGACGACTTTTTCGACCAGTTCCGGGGTCAGGGGTTCGATATAGGTGCGATCGGCCGTTTCGGGATCGGTCATGATCGTGGCGGGGTTGGAGTTCACCAACACCACTTCGTACCCTTCTTCGCGCAAGGCTTTGCACGCTTGCGTACCGGAGTAGTCGAACTCGCAGGCTTGGCCGATGACGATCGGCCCGGAACCGAGGATGAGAATCTTTTTCAGGTCGTCGCGACGAGGCATCTTTTCTGTAACCAGTTTACAGTGACCAGCGATCTGTAGGGGTGATTCGCGAATCTCCCCTACCGAAGTCCCAATCATTTTAAGGGATATGGGGGCACGATCGCGCAACGATTTCCCAAGATTTGCTGACTTGACTTCTCCTCCGACTAAAGCACGGAGGATTCTAAATGACGCAAGTCCGCCATTCAACTGTCACCGATCTAAATTTTCGGTGGGACGAGTCAAAACGCCCCTAGACGCTCAACCTTGTCGGTATTGCGCTTACTTGTTTCGTGGTCGTTCGCACTTTTCGACACTCAGCCAGTGGGGTACGCTCGACATCCTGCCATTACTTGCAGTGGTATGGGCTTGCTGCTTTTCGCAGTAGTGACTTACTTGCCGGGATTTCTCCGTACTAGGA
>CAKZKB010000529.1 GCA_937121005.1 uncultured cyanobacterium
ATTTGTGGACGGGTTCTCTCAATGGTGTGCGTTTACAAATCTGGGGAACTTGGCTTTTTTATGGAATCTTAGTGGACTTAGGAGATGCGGTGGCTGATGAATTGTCCTTGCCCATCGATTCTATTTCTTTAGAGATGATTTATCGGGGTCTTTATCATTTTTCTGTGGCTCGCCAAAAAGGGCTGGCTTCTGACCCGGTTAAATACTTTGCGGCTCCAGAAAACAAGGATTTGGGCATTGTCAAGCAAAAACGAAAGCCCAGAACCCGGCTCATTGTCTCTCCTTTCCCAGCAAGGCAACGTTCTCCTGAAGATTTTTTCTTCCAGCCTAACTCTCAAACCCCCTTGACAACTAGCTTACAGCTTTAACTTGTCACCAATGGGGCTCCCCAATCTAATGCCAATAGCACCACGCCCATCAACTCAGCAGCGCGGCGCACGAAATAGCTTTTCCCGGTTCCCGGTGGCCCGCCAATGGCTGCACCGTGCGGAAGGGGCAATCCTACCTCTAAGAGTTTGCCGAATCCGGCAAAGGTCTCTTGCATCCGATAGGCCCCCCTGTACTCGGCAGTGGGGCGGGGGACGAATTCGACATCGCAGCGCTGGTGCAATCGTTGGGCTTTGAAGTCGAGCCAGTCAAACTCTGGGTTTTGACTCGCCAGGGCGATCGCCATTTCGATTTCGCTGCGATACAGTCCCCGCGCGGCGTTGACGATTTGGGGACGATCGCCAACTAGAGTCGCGATCGCTTCGGAGTCGGGTAACGGCTGTACCAACAACGGAACGCTACTGTGCAGCGCCGGGGTCAACATCACCTCAGCCCCAATGAGAATAACGGGTTGCTGTTTGAAGGCGCGATCGAGCAAGGTGGATTCTAGGTACGATCGCGCTACCGTGTTGCCGTTTAGAAATGACAGGACGCTATCGAGAACGAAAATCCCCGATTGCCCTCGCATCCAGGCAAACGCTGCTTCAAAGTGCTCCACAGCCGGGCGATCCCATCCCAACGGGGAAAACTCACCAATGGCAACGAGATCGCTTTCTACAAGCTGCTGCCATTGGCGAGTTGCCAGACTCCAGAAATAGACGGGTTGAGAAAAGCGATCGTTTAACGCTCTAAGCAACCCATCTTTTTCTTCTAGAGGCATTTCGTAGGCGACGGGAGAAATCCCCGCCGCGATGGTATCGAGAAGGGGTGACATTACAGATCCAAACTCTCAAAGCTCTCTTCATCAGCAGAACTGACATTGACAATCGTCACGGTTTTGTCATCGATTTCCTCTTCGACTTTAGAATCGATAGAGATATCGGCTGGCAATCCCTCCTGTTGCTCGATGGCTTCTACCATTTGCTTGTTGCTGATGACTCGTTGAACTTGCCCGTCAGCCATTTCTATCTCGTAAATGGGGTTGCCGTATTGACCTTCCCCGACTTCACTGACAACGGTATAAATCCCCTCATCTAATGCTTTCAAGGGGATGGCACTACCCGGTACTTCGCGAACCATCTCGACGGGGGGCGCACCATTTCCGGTCGCTCCGTTAACCTCATCGTACTTCTCGCGAAAGGTGTCGGAGAGGCTGATGCTTACTTTGAATCGATTGCTATCAATTTCAACGATAGCAAATCCATTGTAGCCGAGCTCGTACTCGATAAACTCGACTCCTTCAATGATGTCGAGGGCGCAATCGTAAAGCCCGATCGTCCCTTCGACATCAACAAAAACGGTATGAGTATTGCCGTAATACTTACCGTTGCGCTCTACCACTCGAAACGTAGGACGGTCGCCAAATTGCTTTAAGACTGGGTAGCGATCGGTTTGTTGGGTAATGGTCGAAGCAGCGATATTGTACCCATACTCTTCTCCTTTTGCCTTCTCGCGCACGTTAGGGGTTGAAGCCAGCTTGCGAGCAATGGCAGTCAAATCGATGGTTTTTGTAGCAACAGCAGCAGTCATAACAGTCTCTTGTATTCAAGTGTTTTCTATTTTCAAAATAGCACCCTATTTTGAATTGATGTATCCATCAAAAGATAGAATGTTTATAGGTCTAATTTAGAGAAATCTGCCTCTTTTTCGAGTGCCATGCGTTCGCGTTCTTGATAAGGCAACTCGTACTCTCCCTGCTGGTTGAGGAAATGAGCCATATTGCATTCCGGGCAGCGCAAGTAATGGTCGCCCTCAATTTTGCTCGAAGTCGAATAAACTTTATCCATTCCCTGACGACCGCATTTCTGGCAGCGCAGATCTAGGCAAATTTCATCCTCTCCGAAGCGATCGGTGAGTATTTGACGTGCCTTGTCAATAGCAGGCTGAAAAAACTCTCGATTCCACTGAAGTAAGAACTGCTGCCATTCAATCTGTCCTTCAGCAATTTTATCGAGGTTTTCTTCGAGTTCGGATGTAAAGTCAGCATCGATAACATCGGGGACGGTTTCGCTGAGAAACCGATCCACTTGCCGACCGAGATCGGTGGGGACGAGCTTTTTCTTCTGGCGGCGAACGTACTGGCGCGAGAGTAAGGTTTCGATGGTACTCGAGAAGGTACTCGGGCGACCGATGCCCCGGCGCTCGAGCAAGTTGACCAGTTCTGGTTCGCTGTAGGGAGAGGGCGGTTTTGTTTGCCGTTCGGTTAAGTCGATACCACTCGGATCCAATACTTGCCCCTCTTTCACCTCGGGCAAGCTACGTTCCCCTCCTAAGTCATTCCAGTATTGAGAATATCCGCGATCGCACACTTGTTTTCCAGTGGCTTCAAACGTCACATCCCCGGCGACGATCGCAATCTTTGTATTTTCGATGGTGGCGGCGCAACACTGAGAAGCCACAGCCCGCCGCCAAATGAGATCGTAGAGGCGCTCGATATCGGTATTTCCTTTGGGAACTCGTTCGATGGTAGTGGGACGAACGGCCTCGTGCCCCTCTTGGGTGTTGCGGTGTTGGGTTCGGCGTTGTTTGACTTCTCCTGTAGGAATGCAGTCTGGGTTGTTCTGTTTTAACCAGGCGCGAGTTGCATCTTGGAACTCTGCCGATACAAACGTCGCATCCGATCGCATATAGGTAATGTATCCGTCTTCGTAGAGTTTTTGCGCGAGCGACATGGTTTTCTTGGTTGAGAACCCTAACTGTTTCCCCGCCGCTTGTTGCAGCGTGGAGGTAGTAAACGGTGCGGGGGGTTGGCGCTGCTGCACGGTTTTAGAAACCGATTTAATTTTATGTTCGACTCCCCGTGCCGCCTTCACCTTTTCCCAGACATCTTTGCGCTTAAAAAATCGATTCTCTCCAGATAAAGCCGCTTCTAAGCCATTGCGATAGCGAGCCTCTACTGTCCAGTAGGTGCGCGGCTGAAAGTTTTTAATTTCCCCGTCGCGATCGCAAATTAAATGTAGCGCTGCGGACTGCACTCTTCCGGCACTTTTCGCATCATTGGGCATCTTCCACAACAGTGGCGACAGCGTGTAGCCCACTAGCTTATCGAGGAGCGATCGTGCCAGCGCCGCACCGACTAATTCCATGTCGAGCTTGCGAGGATTGCTCAGTGCTTTTTGTACGGCCGATTCCGTGATTTCAGTGAAACTCACGCGCTCGTAGGTTTTTAACCCCAGTGCATGGGCAACGTGCCAGCCAATACATTCTCCTTCGCGATCGAAGTCAGTGGCAATTATAACGCGGCTGGCTTTTTGCACTGCTTTTTTGAGTCGAGCAATTGTCTGTTTGCTTCGACTGGAGCGCGGTACGAAATCGCAGTTAATTTTGTCATCTTCAAAGACAAAACCGAGATTGCGATCGCCGCTATTGGCAAGCTGGCGAACGTGACCGCAGGTGGCGATGGCTTTCCATCCTCGACCTGCATATTTCTCGAGCTTTTTGATTTTACCGGGGCTTTCGCAAATAATTAGTTTCATCTTGTTTTCCTAAGCTAACACTTGTTCAGAGTTTAACAGTTCAAAATTTATCGTTCGATTTCCGTTTGTTGGGGTTGACGGTCGCGGCTGCGGAATAGCGCGACCTTGCTTTCAGAATTGGCACGTCGCCTCACCCGTTTGGCTTTGTGTTCGTTAGTAAATTGCGCCAGTTCTTGAGGTGTAGGTAACTCGATTTCCTTCTGATTCAGCACAGCAGGATAGTCGGCAAACACTTCCAGTGCCATTTGTTGCGATGCGGCGCTCAGTTTCCCGTCGTTTTGACGCAACTGAGATTGTAACGCTCGCCCTTGTACGGTTTGCGAGAGTAGAGGAACTTTTTGCTCTTCAGGCTCTCCAAATTCATTGATTTCTGTGCTGGTTTCGGTGGTATTTTGCAGCGCATCTAGCGCTCGCTGAATTTCGGGATGCAGGGGCAAGGGGGTCGCCGTCGCGCTCGTTTCTGCTTCTTCAGGCGGTGGTACTTCCCCGGCTAAATATTGTGTTTGCTCTCCGATCGCCTGCAACTGCTGTAAGTCGTTGGTATCCATCTCAACGCGATCGAGTTCCACTGAAAGGGTGTCCCCTTCTCGTCGGGCGCGGTAGCTTAGCAAGGTGCGTTCGCCCGAGGTGACAGACAAACGAGTCTCGCCATTGCTGCGCTCTCGCTTAAACTGATACTCGCCTACCGTCACCTCCACGTTGGGAGCGTTGCCGCCCAGTTGGTTGATGGTATTGTTGGCCAGTCCGAATGCCTTCATCCCCCGCAACTGGTTGAGGGTTGCCTGGGAACCTTCGGGGGCCAAGGATCCTAAACTACCAACGCGATCGCCCAATTCGGGAGCGCGTACCATCTCTTTGAGGCGATCGCGCATTGAGTAAAGGCTTCTCAGTTCTCCTTGACTGGCCCCACTGAGGGTATTGCGCCCCACTCGCCGCAACTGTCCGTTGTTATTGCGGCGAAACTGAAAGCGGCCGCCCTCTTTGTCGGTAACGGATACCACGTCGCCTCGACGTTCGATGTCGAAACCATCGGCTTTGTAGCGGGTGGAGCCATCGCGTTGGCGCTCTCCCCCCGCCTCGAGCAATCCTTCGGCCACTTCGGCTGCTTGGCGAACGCGCTTGGGAAACCGCAACCGCTCGAGCCACGATTCTTTCTCTTTCGATTTCTTTCCCACTGCACGTTCGGTGGCTTGCAGCAATTGTGCTGCCAGTTGCAAAGTGCGCTCTAGAGCTTGCCGTTGGGCTTCGACAATTTGTTGTGCGTCTCGAGTTTCCATAATCTAAAAACCAATGTTGTTGTAGGGGGCGGTACTTGGGGCAACAGGTGTCTGTTCGCCCTCTTCTAATGGCAACAGGCGATCGACTTCATCGCGCCGTACCATTAAATCCCTTTCGGTGGGTTGCTGTTGTTGGGATTGCTTGATGAGGGCTTTTTGCAGTTTGTGCCAGTTCCTTTCGCAATCCCTTTTAATGGCTTTATAATGCTTTGAGAGCTTGAATTTGTGGCGCACCGGAACGTAGGTTTCTTCGTCGTCGCCTTTACCGCTACCGTAGCCGGGAGAGAGAACGATGGCTTTACCCGTTGGCATTCTGCCCATTGCGGCCGCTTCAACCAGTTTCCGAGTGCGTTCTTGATAGCTTTTGCTTTTAGTGCTGTGACCTCGAGATCGAGAGCGACTTTTCTGCACGTAATCGATACTTTCATCTCCTAGCGCATCGGAGAACTTCTTCGCCGATTCCGGTTCGGCGATATTGAACAAGACTTTAGTATTGCAGCCCCCTAGAATCGTTTTAGCTTCGTTTTCACCGTAGGTATTGTGAATTTGGCTCATGCTTTGGGCGGCAATTTGACCGCAGAACCCTTCCGATCGCGCCTCGTTGAGCCAGCGACCGATATTCGGTAAATACAGTGTGGGAAACTCATCGGCAAAAAAGCACAACGGCTCTTCTCTTCGATAGGAGATATTGCGCGATACCAACGCATCTACAATCGAACACACTAACGGCCCGCAAACCGCACGACGAGTGCGATCTAACCCAAAAATGACCATCTGCTTCGGCTTCAAATCTAGGGGTAGCGTAGTCTTACCCACGAATGCCGACAGCAGTCGTTGTTTCATAAATCGCGAGAACATTAACGAAGCTGTTGATATAATTGAAGCCGTTGTCTTCTCGCTCCCGGCGGTACTGAGCAGTTGGGCGAAACTCAATTTAACCCAGGGATTGAGATCGGCTTTCTTTAGGCGTTTTACTAACTCTTCAGCCGAAAGAATTTGATTGGCTGTAATCACATCCGGGTATTCGCTGGACTTAGCCAGGAGCAAGCTGGCTTCTACCGCTTGATCGCCAGCCGGGCCAAAATAACCATCCTCTTGTTGTTGGGTAATTTTCTTGAAGTTCTTATTGACAGTGGATGCGATTTGCCGCGCCGTTTCCGCATCGGTTTCATCGCGCAAGAAGTCGAGAGGATTGCATACACAAGATTCGGGGAAACCAGGAGCAAATACACTGACTTCATAGCCTAATCGCTTGGCATAAACGGCAAGTTTGGATTGAGAAGGATATTTAAAATCGTATAAAACGATGGGGAACCCTTGCGCCATGGCACTGAGAATGCCACCGTTGAGAAACGAATCGGTTTTCCCGGAACCGTTAGAACCGAGAACTAACGTTCCCCGTTGAATGTCCGGCTGCCAAAACACCGGATCGCCCTTGTTAGGAAGCCGCGCTGATTCGTAAGCAGGCGTTCCTCGTTCCGGTTTGACCGTGCCGATCCACAAAGCGGCGCTATCTTGCTCCGGGTTGGCAATTTGTTTGAGGGCGCGATCGCGGGCGTTGTTCTTCTCTTTGTTGCCCGCCCAATGCCCACTTGCCAGCTTTTTATTGTTGTCTTTCCCAAAGAATTTTAGCCCGATTAAACCACCGACCGCCGCCAAAGTCAGCAAGCCGTCAGTGGAGGTCAACCACTGCGCGTCTAGCCCCAGATCTTGGATAACTTCTTCAACGATCGTCTGTTGTTCGCTCATTTGTCATTTCCCAATTCAGTTTTAACAGTTGTCCGTCCTCTTCGCACCAGGTTTCCGAGCGATCTGCCACCGTAATTCCCAAACAATTGGGGGCGCGATAGGCAAATTGCGGGGGCGCTCCGACCACTTCCGGGACGAGGATTTGCAACAACAGGCGATCGTCGTCGTAAACGGCATACAAGCAACCGTCCGCGCCGCACAAATTTGGATCGTTGAAATCGTAGATATCGAAGGATTCCACTTTTAGAGATGCGATTTCAGTGCTGCTGCTGTTGTTTTGAGTGGCAACGCGATCGAGGATTTCGGCATCTTTAACGGGTTTCCATTGGGGAGAACGGCTGCTGGCAAAACTCCCCGCTAAAAAGGCGATCGCACCGCCCACCATCATCATGTAAAGGGGCCAGTATTTCTTAAATTGCATCGTTTTCTCCCCAAACGGGTATGGTATTGGCGGGCAAACGTTCTCCCCCGCGCCAGGCTCGAACGGCTGCTTCCTCAGACTCAGTGCGATCGCGTAACTCTGCGAGTTGGGAATTGACCAGTTCGTCTTGCACCTCTGGGGGCAAGGCTTCTTCGATCTCCCACTCGGCGATCGTCTCTCCCGCATCGAGCCGCGCCAGCACCTCAGCATCGAAGCGATCGCGCACTTGCGGATCTCGGCTCGACAGCCCGTAGCGCCCCAACTGAGCCTCGCATCCGGCCGCGACGCAAGTGGTGAGGACGCGATCGTAACCGCCGACAGCTAGGGATTCTAAGGTGGGGTCGATATCGAACTCGGGTTCGGGTTGCGGTGCTGTTAGCGATGATAAGGAATCGGTCGCTATGGGCGCGTTGGCATCGCCAGCATCCACCATGGCCGCCGGATCCGACCCCGTACCGCCGGGGACGCTTTCGAGGAGTCCGAGGAAAATGGGATCCTCTTCGGAGTATTCAATGAAGGGCACCGGCCCCAGAACGTAGCCCGTGCATCCCAGGTCGGGGGTTCCGCGCTGGCATTTTTGGAAGTACATGGCGGTTTGTACCGTTCCCCGTTCCTCATCCACATCCTCTACAACCACCTTGAACCCCTTACCAAAGGGATGGCGGCCGGTGTACTCCTCATCGTTAAACGGCGCACCCAACACGCCGAAGCCCCCGGTGACTTTCTGAGGTTTGCCCATCCAGTGGGTGCCCTCAACGGCTCCGGTGCTATCGATTTCGATATGGGGACAGGTTTCCTCGCAAGGGACGTTAAACCCATCGCGATAGCTACCAGAGATGGGGCGATAGCGATCGCCCTCTTCCTCTCCCAATACCCAGTCCACCGTTCCCACTGCGGTTCCGGCTGGTTGTGGGGGATTGGGAAACTGGGAAAAGGGCACGTAAGAGAGGTTGGGAACCTGGTTAATATTGGCTCCGCGCCAATCATCGAAATTTTGTAGGGGTACGGCATCTAAATTGGGAATGTCGTCGAGAGAATACTCGGACAAATCCAAGTTTCCCAGTTTGAAAAACCCCGCCTGGGGAAATTGGTTGAGTACCTCCATCAGCCGATCGTTAGGGTTCCAACTTCCCGATGGTAAGTAGCTTTCTAATAAGTCGCGAATGGGTTCGACTTCTCCGACGGGAAACTGCGCCAGATTGGGAACAATTTCCGACAGCTTCTCTAGAGTTTGTTCGCCCGCTAAGGGAAAGTCAGCCAGAGAATAGGAACCGAGTCCCACGCCAGAGCGCTGCGAGATGTCTTGCAAGCTGAATTGTTGCAGTTGAAAGGCTTCCTCGAAGTCTCCCAAATGCAAGTATTCGCCGGGACGCTGCCCCTCTTGCCACCGCCTTATCGTCCCATCGGGAAGGGTTAAACTACCCGACGAACTGATACGAGGCAAATTAGAAAAGGCGATATTGTCGAAATCGGGAATATCCGCCCCGCGATAGGATTCTACTGGAATCGAAGGGTTAGTAGCGGCAATAGCGGGAGCCGAAAGTAGGGCAACAGTGAGAGTCATTAAAGTGGTTTTCATGAAAAGATCTCCTCAAAAAAGATGAATGCAACTCGACAAATGGCTAAAATACAAACGACAAGATTGGGAATAGCGATCGCCCACATCCATATCGGAACTGTCGAGTACAGATCGACTGCCCCTAAAATAGGAGCGCCTGTCAGGAGAAGCGTACCGTAAACTACAAGAAAGCAGGTTTCTTTCTCCAGAAAAATGGGATCGAAGGCAAGAACGTAAAACGAATGTCCTCCTAATAGAAAAAGTACGAGTGCAGTTAATAGCATTTTACCTCCCCTTATCGAGAAACTGATGGGAAAATAAAATAAGAGCAATGCGAGCGATCGCCACACCCGAGGCGACAATGCCAGGAAGCAATCCCAACAAATACACTAGGGTGAGATTACCATCAGTGACAGCTTTAGAGAACACGAGTGCAGATACAATCAGGATCGCACTGCAAACGTTTAACCAGAACTTCGTTTTGCGAGAAAATCGGTAATCCAAGCCAATCAATGCAAAGCAAAAGCCTCCGAATGCTAAAGTTAAAAAGATGCCGACTTGACTGAATTGAACCAGCATTACAAATCTCCTTAATGAAGACAAGTTCAGAGTTCAGAGTGGGGTTGCGTTCTGCTGTAGTGTCACTTGGAACTGGAACATGATGTACGTCATAATTCTGAACTCTGCGAAAAGTTGGGGGTGTAGATTTTCTTCCCCCTGAACTTGCGAAAAGTCAGGGGCGTAGATTTTCTTCCCCCTGAACTTTTCAAGACTCAAGACGAACTCACAATTCTGAACTCAGATCCCCCAATTCTTCTAACTGATGGATGCGTTCGATGGAGAGTCCGGCTCGCCGTGCAGCTTCCGGGTCGGGAAAGCGCGATCGCAACTCTAAGAAGCGCTCGATCGCCTCCCATTCCTCACTGCCGCGCTCGATTTCCCCCCTTGCCAGGAGTAAAGTGCGCCCGCGTTGTACCGCACCGTCATCGGGGGAAACTGTAGAAACGGGTGTTTTCGGGGGAATTGCTTCTACCACTGCCTCGCTGGTATGGCTCGGGTGCAGGGTATAGGTGTAGATGTTGCCCCCTTCCGTGACGATCGTCAGCAAAGCTCCGGTACTGGTACGAGCCGGGGGCAAACCGGGGATGTCGATGCGCTCGATCAATCGCACGTGCAGGATTTGCGCTCCTTCGGTTTCGCAGTCCTCGGCATCGAGACCGCTCAAACAGCCATCGGTAGAGAGAACGAATCGTTCCGGGTCGTCGAGCCAGATGCGTTGGATCGTTTCTCCCGTACCAACGAAATTGATGTTCGTTCCGTGTCCGGGGGCCACTTCTATGGGGGTTTGGGCGACGGCAGAAGCAGCCGTGCCAAACGCGATCGCGAGCGCGGTTAAAGCCGTTTTCATTGCTCGGTTCCTCCAACTTCAAAATTGCTGCTGACGCTGATGGCTACTCGCTCTCCGGGTTCCACGGCCCAAATGGTGGGGGGGCGATCGCTTTCAATGGCGAGAGACAGCAGCCGCTCGAGTTCGCCCCCACCCATATCGATATCGAGAACTTCCTCTAAGCTGCCTCGGGCCGCGTCGCCGAGGAGGTTTCGCAAGTCGCGAGCGAGTTTGTCATTGTTGAGGCGATCGCCCTCGAGAATCTCGATGTCGCCATCGTTTTCCAATTCCCACACGGCAGTGGATCCGGGATCCACCTCGATGCCGTTGATAGCGGCTACTTGCAATGCGGCGATGGCATCGTTGCCCCCAGAGCGCTCCAGGCGCACCTCCTCTCCAGCTAGAGCAATAGGCGTACCATCGGCAGCGATCCAGTTTTCCTCGAGTTGCGCCATGGCCGGGATCTGCGTTCCGTCTTCCGTCCACACGGCGGGGGTGGTAAGGGTGGCAGCGATGCGAGTTCCGGCCACTGCCGTTTGCGCTGTTGCCTCCTGTTTTGAGGTCGCACCGGGAACCGTTCGCTGTCCGTAATTCCCCAATGCCACCAACTGGGCCATCTGTTCGTGGGGGTCGATTTCCGGTTCCGGTTCCGGTTGGGGTGCGCCTTCCGGTAGTGCCTCCTCCGCGATCGGCTCGGGATCCGGTTCGGTTATCGGCGGCGGTTCGGGAGCCGGGTCTACCTCTACGGGTTCGGGGGGCGGTTCGTAGCGGATGGGTTCCGGTGGGGGTGGGGCTGGTGAGGGTGGCGGATCGGGAGCGGGAGAGGATGCAACGGGGGCCGGGGTAGGATCCTCCGGTATTTCTGGCGGCTCTCCCCTCACTTCGGTTTCTGGTTCCTCTTCGGCTAGGGCTCGTAGTTCCTCTTCTTGATCGGCTAGAGCCAAATCCACCGCGATTTTAGAGGTGGGATCTTCCTCGATCGTTACCTGTTCGGGTTCTTCAGTTTGTGGCGTACTGGGGGCTTCAGCCACCGGATCGGGATTGAACTCGCCCCACAGCCACATCACGGCGGCAATACCAATGCCGACAACAACGGTGACGAACCCCAGGCGCATTCCTTTCCCATCGGCAATGCTGGGCGCTTCACCCGCCAGCGCCGGATCCTCTTCGCCCTCGAATTCCAAATCCTCATCGGTTTCGAGTTCGGTTTCATCTTGGCGATCGGCATGAAAATCGAGCAGTTCTTCGGGCGATGGAGAAACTGCCACGTTACCGTTATTCGATTTCGACATTTTCTAACCCCCGTTCTAAATTGGTAATCAAGTAAATTTCCAGGCCCTTAGAGCGGGCATCGAAGGCGATGCGTTGCAGTGCCGTCGCCCCTGGTTTGGGGAGAGGCGGCGTATCGATCGCCCGCACGTAAACCGTTTTGTTAAAAGGAATGGTTTCGCCTTTTAAATCCCCTTCAAACGTGGTAAGGTTAGCCACGACGTGCACCTTCCACTTCCCTTCTCCGGCTGTCTCGGGTGTCGAGATTTCTCTGGGTAGCAAAATCACCTGGACTTGCCCGGTACGAGAAAAGATACGCTGCGGGGTGAGTTCGGCGAGCCGCTCGAGAAACTTCTGTCGGAAACCATCGACTTCGGAGAGAGCGAAGGCGCGATGCCACGCTAGAGTGGTCACTTTTTTGCTGCGATCGACGGTAATGCCGGGGTCGATTTCCTCGCTACCGCTTTCGGTGAGTTCGCCGGGTATTAACCCATCCCAACTAAACAGTCCGGTAAGCGTGGTTCCCACAAAGGTTTTGATGGTTTCCGGGGTACGTTCGTTGCCTTCTAGCGCCCCGACTGCAATAGTCGAGCCATCAGAAAGCTGTACCAAACTGGGGGGATCTTTAGATGCGATCGCCCCCGTATTTCTGGCTAGCCAAAGAACGCCCAATGTCGAGATTAAACTCAATCCCAACAGAGCGAACATGATCGCAGCAAAAGGCGCGGGAATCTGACCGCCAAAGGTGAGAAAGTGACGGCGAGTGCGGATTTTCTTTTTCTTATCGGTGATGCCAACCATTTTTTTGAGTTCAGAGTTCAGAGTTCAGAGTTCAGAGTTCGTCTTGAGTCTTGAAAAGTTCAGGGGGAAGAAAATCTACACCCCCAACTTTTCGCAGAGTTCAGAGTTCGGACGATCGCCTAGAAGTTAGAAGAGAAAAGAAACGGCGCGATCGAGAGCGATAACGCCCAAACAAAATCCAAGAAACCCCAGTGCCAGCCAGGTTTTGGGGGTGAGTTGCCAGGGCTTCGATCGCTTCAGATGGATTCTCGCTTTGGTTTGAAAGCGATCGAGGGCGTTGGGTTCGGCAGCCTTCCCCTGACTGGCACGGAGGGCGGCAACGAGTTCGTCGCGGGTATAGTGCATTATTCCTCCGGTGTGGGGAGCAGCATATTGGTGGTGGTCGATTGCCACGCTTGCCCCAAGGCGCTGGAGCGCTCTAAGTTCTCTTGGCGTTCCTCACGCGCCAAGTGTTCGTTGGTTTGGGTCTGTTGGAACAACTGATGGGCCCGATCGCGCTGTTCTCGCAGTTGCCCCTGCTGCAAGTCGGCTAGTTGCTGTCCCGTGCGAGCGTTAGCGGCAACGCTGAGGCGCAATAATTGCTGCGACGACGAGGCTTCCTCCCCGGCTCGACCGATTTCTGCCATTTCCTGTACGGTGGCATCGATGGTTTCGAGCTTTTCGGCTTGGCGCTGCTGTCCCTCCTCGCCTAAAGTGGCTCCCACGCGAGCTTCAGTGGTCTCGCGCACCAGGCGTTCGCTTTCGTCGCGAGCCGAATAGGGAGTGGTTTCGTTGCCCCAGTTGTCCTCGATAATGACGCTTTCAGCCGCAGTGGGATCGAAGTCGAGAATGCCTTTTTCTTCCTCGATAATATCGTTGAGAACGCTTTCAAATTTTCCGGTGGCTCCCTCAACTTCAGAGGCAATCTCTTCCTCAATTTCTTCAACTTCAGATTCGGCATCTTCGACAACCGACTGCGCCTCTTCCCACCAACCGCGCACGGTGTTGATGGCATTGCTAATGGGAGATGCCTGTGCAGGTTTAGGGACAACTAAGACTGCGAGAGTCAAAGTAATGGCAACGGGTAGGTTTTTGATTTTCATTTGAGTTGACCTCCTAACTACGATGACAAATCTCGAACGTAATCTTTAGCAAATGCTGCGATGCCTTGTAAGGGTGACTCGTGGCGAGCCATATAGCGATCGCGCATTTTCTGTTCGTCGGGGTTATTCGCGGTGGCCGCTAGTTGCACCATGCCGGGGTAGTACCGACATCGGCTGTAGCGCCCATCTTTATCTAACAACCATTGACTGTACAATCCCTCTTTCTTAGGAAAGAAAGCCTCGGTTGCGTTGACGCGAATAATGTCTTTGGGGTACTTAAAAATCTCGATAAACGTATCCACTGCCGCCGCTTCTAAACGACCGACAAGGCGAGTTTTCATGTTATCGAAAATCTTGTCACCCGCCGCACTGTTGTAGATGGTTTTGGGGCCTTGCGCTGAGAGAATTACCCTGATACCTGCCTTGGCACCATTGGCACACAAGCGCCCGATGAGTTGGGCGATCGCGTCGTATTCAAACAGAATGGGACTCTCATCGATAAAGAAAATTGAAGCGGGGTGAGCCAGGGCTTGGCGTAATGCCGCCGAGTACGCCACCAACGAGAGAATGGCCGCTTCGGTATCGTTGCTCAAATTACGCAGGGCGAATACCAACAGGGGATTGTCGCTGCGGAAGGTGGAGGGGCGAGAGAGGGCGCGTCCGACGCGAGAGGTCTCGAGCCAGTAGCGCAGTCGGGTGCGAATCAAATCTAAAGCATTGCGAGGGTCGGCTTCTCCACCGATGCCAATGCGATCGAGATCTAAAAACCCCGGCTGGCAGAAGTTGAAAAAGTCCACCAGCGTGGGGGTTTGCTCCCAAGCAGATGTGCCGAAGCCCTCCGTTTTGGCCTCGTGATAGCGGGCTCGAACGTCCGGGTCGGCGTAGAATTCGTTGAGGGCAAACCCGAGGACGTTGCGTACCGTATCCCCTTGCAAGGCTGACACCGGGGCATCGCCAACGACCATGGCGTAGAGCAAGGAAATCAGAAAGTCTTGATAGTCTTTGAACCGTTCTTGGCGAATGGCTTTGTCTTCGATGTTGTTGAGGTTGGGAAGCTCGAAAGGGTTGCTGGCGACAGCTTCGTTTCCGATATCGAAATAGGCTCCCCCGACCAGTTGGGTGTAGTCGGAGAAGGTACTAGAGCCATCGGGTTTGGGATAGTCCAACGCCACTACGGGGAGCGATCGCGCTAGGGCTTGGGTGAGAATGCCACCAGCGAGAACGGATTTACCGCTACGAGTCGTCCCGAACACCATCAAGTTCTCGTGTTTGGAGAACAAGTCTAAAAATACCGGGGAAGCGCCCTCGTCGGCAATGAGTTCTAAGCCATCGCTATCTTTAGAAACGATGGTAGAAAAGGGTGCTAAACCGGGGGCTTCATCGGTAAAGAAAGCAAGGCGGCGATCGAAGGGTTTAGCCAGTAGGTTAGAAAACACTAACGGCGAGCATTGCATCCAAATCTTCCAAGCGTATTCGCGCTCTCGCAGTACCTCAGCCGGACGGCGAAACAGACCGCAGAAATAGCGGCTATCTCGCACCATTTCATCGTAGCGATCGCGATGGATTAAAAACACGAGAGCGGTGCGAATGGGAATGGCTCCTTTAATCATTTTTGCCTGCCCTTCGGCACTTTCTTGTGCCTTAATCTGGCTGCCCACGTCAATATTGGACTTTCTGGCTGCTAAATCGGTATTAGTCACCGATTGTTTGGTCAGCCGTTGCAGCGCGGTTTTCGCCAACGCTTCGTTAGCGCGGCTGAACTGGGCGATAACTTCCGTATCTCGGACGCGAGCGTGAGACAACACCTCCCATAAATAGCGCAACTGATCGCCAGCCGAGTTCCATCCCCCCGGTTTTTCTGAGAGGGTCATTACGCTGACGTACTTGTGTTTGTGATGCACCCATCCGCGCTCTACAAACGGCACGGAGCCGTCGTCGCGCATCAGCTTAGTGGTAATGTGAAAGTCATCGCTGCTGTCTTCAGAGATGTCGGTATCGTTAATTGTTAAGAGATGGGGAATGGGAATGGGTTCGCTGTGGTTGAAATCGTCCCACGCCGTTGCCCACAACTGAGAAGCATTCATGGGAGAAATGGGCAGTCCCATCTTCCCCGACAGCAGTTGCTCCCAATTGAGAAAGCCATCGGAAAAGGCACGGCGCAGCAAGGCTTCCAAGCGAATGCGACGGGACTGATGCTGTTTCCCAGTAATCCACTCCCAAGACCGTTTGGTCTTGAGAATTGCTTTACCGAGAGCGTCTTGTTGCTTGGATTCGATGTCGATGGGAACGGTGTAGGTGGCGAAGATTTGCAAGGTTTTGGGATTGTATTTCCCGTCCTCTTTGAGTTCCCAAACGCGCTTGCGCTCTCCGACTAATATTAGCTGCAAGATAGGGTTGTCTTCGCAGTTTTCTTGCAACGCTCTCAACTGTTCTTGGCGCAGGGCATCGTCGGCAAACGTGCGAGCGCGGAAGGTCAGCGTCTCGCCTTCAGGCAAGTCTTTCAAACCATCCTCGATGGCTTTGAGCGTGGGCTGAGTTTGAGACTCTGGGAGCGTTGCGTGTACGCCGCGACACTCGAAGCCAAACGTGACGCGCAAGCTGCCATTTTTCTCTAGCAGAAACGCCCCGATATCTCGCCCGCGAATTTGATAGCGAGCCATAGCTTCGAGATGTAAATAGTTCTCGAAGGCACTAATCCGTTTGGCTCCGGTATCCGGGACAATTTCTAAGGTTTGTGGTTTGAGTTTAGTTAGTGCGCTCACTGTCTTTCACCTTTAAGGAGTTTCTGAGGCTGTTTATAGCCGCGTACCAGGCGCGGTGTAGCGATGAATTTTCCCAGGAACAGCCATTCTTTGTCCCCCGTTAGCATCCAATAGCCCAGGCACAAACCGAAGACAATGCTGGCAGTAACGATATTGGATAGGGCGAAGATTTCGGCTAACGTGAAACTGAATCCGACAAACCCCATCCAGGGAACGAATTGCTTGGCGGGAATGACGCTGGCAATGGCAGGCTTCTTTCCTAGAGTTGGATTTACAGTTTTAAATTGACTCATTTAATTCATCAGTTGTGAGGTGCGTCAGTTCGGAGTTAGGGTGAATCCGGTTTCAGTGTCACTTGAGGACGAAACGGGATGTACCGCTAATTCCGAACTCTGAACTCTGAATTCTGAATTCTGAACTCTGAACTCTGAACTCTGAACTCGAAAGAACTCAGGCCACGATCATTTCTGCTAAGCGATCGCCAAAGACTACGACCAGAAGCACGATTAAAGGCGTGCGGGCGATGGTTTGCCAGTCCTCGTCTTGGCGCATGGCGTTCACCGTTTGGATCAGTTTCACGCCGAGGTAAAGCAAGAGGAAGGCTCGCAGGGCTCCAAATACCAGCCCAATCATGTCGCTTCCGTCGCTAAACAACCCGGCGACGTAATCTTCAGCCGCTTGGAAAAATAGAGCGTTGGCGGCGGTGGCGGTGGCATCCCAGATATAGAAAACGGAAAGTGCCGAGAGTGCGAACTGCACCCAGGGGAAGTATTTCGACTTGCCGATGCTGCCAAACGTTTCTGGGAACTTGGCCATCAGACCGATAAAGTAACTGGTGGCGGCAATGGCAACGGTATAGAAGGCCGGGGTGGTAAAGGCGAAGATGGTACTCGTAATTATTAGCCCCGGCAGATTCAGCTTTTTGCTGAAGGCTTTGAAGCGCTGCCACCAATGGGGGCGATCGCTGCGATCGACAACAATGGGGGCTTCGACGGCCAGGGGAATCGCTTCAATGGCGATGGTTGGGGTTCGTTCTTCTAAAAACATAGCGAGAATGCGGAGACCTACACTTTCAACGCTACGGACTTTTTTTCGATCGCGGTGTCCTCCGATCGGCCACAATTTCTGGCCGATCGGCCCGTTCCGTTTTCACTGAGAAGTCGATACCATCGAGGTGGAGAATTAATATTGGATATGGACTCATCCCAACGACTGCTCGATCTCGCTCTTAAGGGGGTTGACGAGGAAACGCGAGCCGATTTATTACAATTGGCACAGGAATACGGCATCGAGAGCGACGATCCGATGTTTGTTCTATTTGCTATCACCGGGAAGTTTCATTCCCTCGCACGGGAATTTCCCGAGCGCGTAGAAGCAGCGATCGCTCAACTCAACGAGGGATTGGAAGCTCGCACGGGGACGATCGATGCCTATGGAAATGCCCTCGAACAGAAATATAAAGCCGTGTTTATCGATGCGGTACAAGTGGCCGTTAAAAAGCTCGATGGCGGCGGTTCTGCTCCCCCCTGGAAGAGTTGGGTTGCCGGGGCAATGTTGCTGCTGTTGGGTGCGGGTGTGGGGGCGGCTACGGCTTGGAAGTTTGCCGAACCCGTGACCGCCAGAGAGTTGGTGGCGCAGTTGGATCCGTCCGGGCCCCGACAACTCACCCTAGAGGAAGCCGAAGCCCTTGAATGGGTGCGATCCCCTCAAGGACGGCGAGCTCGAGAACTGTGGGAGTTGAATAAAGGCAATATCGAGGTGTGCGAAAATAATAAGAAGAAGTTAGAAGGAAAATGTGCCATCGTCGTGGATCCAGACTTCGTAGAACGTTAGTTTTCGGGATCGGAGTCAAGAAACTGTGGTTGTTCGTAAGGTTGTCCGCAGTGAGGGCAGTCATACATTAACGCTACTTTTTTAGCCTCACAATACAAGCATAAACCGTGTTTGTGGCAGTATTCTTGTCGGCGTTTTGTTCAGTCTTGCCGGAAGTTTTGTTTGACAATCCACGTCAATTCAGCAATCAGATAGGTGGTAAACTCTGCGGCAAATACTCCTGTTTGCACGAGAGATACGAAGATGAGTGCGTTAAATGGAAATGGAAAAGCAAATGAAATATCGCTTATCGATAGGGGTTCGATGCGATTGATAAGTGCGGTGAAAGCAAGGGCAACTGTAGTAGTATGGGCGAATAGAAGGATTCCCACAACGACTTTGGAATCTAGCAAAAGCTCTTTTCCCTTTATTCTGTAATGGAGATAAATGAAGCTGGCTGTATTGATGATTGCTATGTGAGTGAGTAAAGTCATGGTTAAAGTTTGGGTTAGAGTTGAGAACGATTGTTAGTGCTGCCTTACCACTTATCTCGCACAAAAGCGTATAAATTTACCAAGAAAATTATCACAAATAACGTTCTTAGTGCATCTAAACTAACCTCGATCGCTCTAGGTATATCAGTTGTCTCAAAATACTCTTTGCTAGTTAAAACGATTGCCTGGAGGTCGGTAGCGATCTCCGATAGTGCGCTTGGCGAACTCGCGAAGGCATAATGAAATATAAGGATAGGGATTATAGAACCACAAACTATGATTCCAGCTAAAGCGATCCGTTCGAGAACTTTGAGGGGCTTTTCCGCGCCAGGGGAAAGGAGGGAGCGATTCATTTTTGCAAGAGCCAAAGTATCTTCGCTCGGCCCTTTCACTAAAAGTCTCAATCCCGCCGGAACGCCGTCTTCAGGTAAAACAACACCATCGAGTTCTGCCAACACTTCAGAAGCACTCGGACGATCGCGCACGTCCCACGCTGTCATTTTCCCAATGATGGCTTTAAGGCGCTGAGAAATATTGGCTCGCCATTTTACCTCGTCGCGATCGCGCGGCAGTTCGTCGGGGCGAACGCCTGTTAAGAGAGCAATCAGCGTCATTCCCAGGCTGTAGATATCGCTCCTAGCCTCAGCACACCCCCAAAACTGTTCCATAGGGGTATAACCGGAACTGCCAACGACAGTAAAGCTGGCTCCTTCAATAGGGGGCGACACGCGCACCGCGCCGAAATCAATGAGATGCAGTTTCCCCTCGCGTTCGCGTAGCGTCCCCGCAGGGAAATCGCGGACGATGTTAGAAGGCTTAATATCCCGGTGAACGACCGGGGGATTTTGGGAATGAAGGTAGACGATCGCCTCTAAAATTTGGCAAGCGATATTTACAATCTCAGTCTCGTTATAGAGGCGTTCGCCCACCGAGAGCGGTTTGCCTTCAACCCATTCGCGTACCAACACCACGCGATCGCCATTTTCAAAATAATCAATATATTTAGGAATGCCGGGATGGGAAAGCTGTTGCAAAACTTCTGCCTCTCGTTGTAGGAGTTCGGCATCCTTCCAAGACAAAACCGGAACAAATTTGAGGGCAACGATGCGTCCGGTTTGGCGATCGGCGGCTTTCCAGGTTTCTCTTCCGGCGCGATCGGCAACTTTCTCGATGAGTTTGTATTTTTTAAGCACGGGTTACTTTCCTCATTCAAACTGACATAAAAAATATAGCAATCGTTGCCCAGATTGCTAGTGGAACAAACAAGGAATCTTTCCATTTAAGCGAAGCCACTCCAAAACAAAGCACCATGGCGATTGTCTGCAAACTCCGCTCGTACAATTCGATTGCACCCAAATAATAAGCACTGATGGCAAACCCTGCTAGTACAGAAGCGTTTACCCTTAGTAACATTGAGTTGCGATGGACGTACCAATTCCACTCTTGACAGACAAGGAAAGATGCAACGGCACTGCTATAGACGATCGCAAACTTGATATATTCGCTGGCATCGGGAGACGAGCGCAACCAAGCTACGAATGCCACTGCAAAAGGCAAGAAGAACGGATGATACCACTCGCCCTTGCGAGGTCGGCGTAATAGAAAACACAAGGCTTTTTCGATATTCATACCAACACCCCCATGCGAAAGGCTTTAGCAACCGCTTCTTCTCGGCGACTGCATCCCATTTTCTCAAATATCCGTCCTAAATGAGTTTTAATCGTCGTCGGGGCGACGTTGTTGGCGATGGCAATTTGTTTGTTACTTTTCCCCTCAGCAACCGCTTTGAGGATGCGGAGTTCGGTACAAGAAAGAGCGCACTCTCCACAATCGCCACTGGGAAGCAAGAACCTCGACACCACCGGATCGATAAACCGATCGCCTCTCAAGGTTACGTCTACCGCTATTGATATCAGATTCATGCTCTTTTTGGTACAGTAGCTATCGGCTCCGGCTCGCAGTACCGACAGTAGGGTTTCCTCGTCGTCGTGAGTCGTCAGAGTGAGGATTTTCGGTGGGTTCGAGAGGTTTTTGAGCTCTCCTATCAACCACATTCCATCGCGATCGGGCAATTCTAGATCGACGATTGCTAGCTGGAAATCGTGCCGCACAGCCAGTTCTAACGCGCCGACCGCCGCATCGCTCTCGGTAATATCGAGGTGAGGCAGCATGAAATTTAACCCGGCACGGACAGATGGAGAATCGTCCACTACAAGAGCGTTAATCATGTCTTTTGGCAGCCATTGGCTGAGTGATAGTTTTGGATTATAAACCTTTAATATTGGCTTTACATCTATATCTCGATCGAATTTACTCAGTCTAGAGATAGATTTCTCTTGAGTTCAGAATTCAGAGTTCAGAATTCAGAGTTCAGAGTTCAGAATTCGATCTACACAATAGCCCGGCCCCAAGTGTCACTTTGCTAAGATCCACCCCAACTCTGAACTCTGCACTCATAACTCTGAACTCAAAGAGGTGGCCGATCGGCCGGGAATTGTGGCCGATCGGAGGACACCTATTTTGAGGCGATCGTTTCTAACCTCAAAGTAGCAGCTTTAACGATCGCCATGTTTCTCCATCTCCTCGCCCAAATCGACCCCCAAGCCATTATCGACGGCGCGAGCGATAGCGCTCAATCCGTCTCCAATTCCTTCGGTGATGTCACCGAACTGGTACTTAACTCGCCTCTATATATGGCCATCGCTCGCATCGGTTCCGGGTTCGCCGCCGTGTTGGTGGCCATATGGGTGGTGATGTGGGGAAAGAGTGCGGCTCAAAACGATGCGGCCCCTCCACTAGAGAACCTGATGGTGCCGATCGTCCTGGTGGTGCTGCTATCCAATGGGGCGGCGCTGTTGAGCGAGTTTTCCCTTTCAGCAAGGCATCTGATCAACGAAACCAACCAGTTCGTCCTCGAGTACACTGCCAATGGCGTGGACTTGGCCCAAGCCTACGCCTCAGTCTCTCGCAACCAAGGCATGGAGATGGCACTGGGGGAGATGATGCGCCAATGTGCCGATGGGGGATCCCCAGAAGAGCAGACGCAATGCTTGGAAGAACTGCGGATCCGAATCCGAGCCATGCCCGGATTCGAGCCACCGCCCGATGCCGAGGAGCGCATTCTCCAAGCTCAAATGCTAGTCGAGGAAGGTGGGGGGAACTGGGCAGAACAGATCGCTGCCGGAACTCTCGCCAACGTTGGCAACATCATCGGGATTTTCGTCCAACACCTGCTCAGTGCCATGAGTATGGCCTTTCAGTGGATGGTGGAGTTGGTGATGTTGTTGGTATTTCTCTCCGGGCCCTTAGCGATCGGCGCATCTCTTCTCCCGGCCGGAGCCAAGCCCGTGTTCGCTTGGTTGGGTGGAATATGCGGCGCGGCCATGACGAAGTTGAGCTTCAATATCATGGTGGGGCTGGCGGCCATGGTGGCGCTGCAAGCTCCAGCCAACGATCCCATGGTGTTTCTGTTAGTAATTGGAATTTTAGCTCCTCTCTTAGCAACGGTGATTTCCAGCTTCGGCGGGGCATCTATTTATGGCGCTCTAGCGGGCATTGCCTCTAATGTTTTCGGTATGGCTGTGGGTGGAGCGGGAGCGGCTGCTGGCAACATGAATAATTTCCAAAAGAGCGGTCGCCTCTATGGGAGTAGAAGTTCGATTTATCATGTTTTTGAATAGGTATGACTTCGCATTTAACTTCTTGGCTTCAAGGAACGAACGCCCCTGACTGGGATGCGATCTCGTCTCCCTCTCACTTTAGAGGTGGCAATAGCGTACAGCGTTGCAAGCGCCTAAATTTGGCTAGCACAGAGCATCGCTTGGCTTTGTTAGTCGCTCTTCAGCCCGCGATTCTCCAGGGGAGACGCTACGCAAACGAGCCGGGCAAAATGGATATCTGGGTACAAGTCCGTCCCACTAATGGATGCGAGTGTTTGCCTTACGATTTACAGTTAGCGATCCTCGATGAGGCTAGCGAAACGGTGATGCAGGCCATCGCTCGCGAAAGCAAAAACATTCAGTTTGAATTTAGCGGCACATTGGGAGAACACTTTAGCATCCGAGTCGCTTTTGGAGATTTTAGCTTGACAGAAACCTTTGTTGTTTAGCGGGGCTTCTCGTACCGATCTAGCATTTGTCGAGCGATCTCCTGGGGCGATTTTTTTATTTTTATAAATGAATAAATATTCACTTATTCTAACACATTAGTTGTACCAATCGCACAATTTTTACCTACCAGCGATCGTACCATCCCTTGCAATGAATACATTGCTCCATTAGTGCTACGCGCATTTTACCGCAATGGGGGCAAAGCCCCGCATCCCACCGTTCCTGTTTCGATCGCTTTTCCTTTAGCTTGCTGAGCCGTCTTCGTTCGTAGCAGTCACGATATCCCTGGAAGTCGGAAACCAACTCTTTAGGCGCGTACCAGAGCATGAATCCCAAGCCGGCGATCGCTCCCAAGTCCATCAATAAAGGGGAAGGAATCTCTAACCTAATATGGAAATAAAGGATCGCGATCGCTACGATAAAACCTAACAGAAGTAGTTGAGCTCCTCGAATATTTTCGTCGTCATGCTTGACACCATACCGATACCTAATTTCTAGAGAAATTCCAACGGCAATGCCCCCGGAAAAAACGAAAGCAAGAACGTAGCCAATAAAAAGGTGAGAAACCCATTGCATAAAGGGAATTACAGCATTGTCAAAAATAACAATTAATACATTACAGATTGGATTTAGCGAACAATGATTTACTAAACCTCCTATAATACTATGCAGAAAAATTGCCCCTAAAACAAGCAACCCGATCCGAAAACAGAAGTTAATCGCAGATTTCATGTTTTCTCCTATTTAATGGATTCATAAAATCTCTATTAAGCATAACACCTTCTCCTTTTTAAGCACCTACAATGACAAAGAAAGCCACAGAAATGACTAGAGTCCAGAAAAACACAGTTCCTCGCCCTCCTCTTGCACCGGGATTTAAAAGAACCGCCGTGTCAAAAAGTGCATATACTGCTGTTAATGAAACTACAGTTGCTCCAGCCAAAAAGAAAGGATGAGAGTAAGAGATACTATACTGTCCGATCGCACAGCGCACAACTGAAACGCACCCTCGAATAGCGGAGTATAGAAACACGCCACAACCAAACGCACAGGCATAAACTATTCCTAGTATGACTGGTGCTGACATTAAGTCATCTTTTTCAGAATCGTCCCTATCCATTACAAACTCATCGACAATACTTGCGGCAATTAAAGATAATATAGCGATGGCTTTCAGCAACACAATTGATACTGTCAGCCAAAATAAAGGCAATAGCGTACTGGCAATAGTGCTGATACTGACAAATATTGTCAGACCTAACAAAAAATACAGGATTTTGCTAATAAACGACCAATTGTCTTTACAAACTTTGATAAGCATGACAGCATTAAAAGTAAATGGTCATTAAGCGATCGCAGACGGAGAAAATCCCAAAGGCTAACAATAACAACCAGATCGCCCCCTCGAAAATTCTGCATCCCTCACGCCAATAAAATACCAGAGCGAAAATTGTAGAAACAGAATGCGAAATTGCCATCACTCCTATGACAAACAAACAAAGCTGTGTTGCCACCTCTTCTCGAGCGATCGCCCAAGCAAGACAAACGAGGACGATCGTACCAAATGAGTTTAATGCTCGATACTGGCGACAGGGCATACTATCAGAAAAAGCCCCCGCAGGGGCATGATAATCGATGGGGTGCGTATCCGCCGTTTGTGGATACAACACCCCAATCCTAACATAAATCGAGCGATCGCGATCGTTCTCGATTGAGAAGTTTCTCGAATAACTGCACGGCACGATCGCCCCCGTCATCGCGCAACTTCTGGCGAAGCTCTAGCTTGTCTTTGCTGCTGAATTCCGACCACAAATCAGCAACACTTTCAACCGTTGCATCGACAATTTCTCGCACTTTCAGTTCGTCTTCTTCTAAGAATTTCAGAAACAAAAACTGCAATGATGCTAAAGTTTCGAGACTCAGGCGATCGAGTTGCTTTAGAAGTTCGACAAATTTCCCATCGAACAACGGCTTTCGATAGTAACCCCAATCGTCATGCAAGGGAATGGCATCGCTAACTCGGTACAACGTTAAGTTGCGATCGGCGATCTCGAAGACTCGCAGCGTCTCTGAAATTCCGGAAACCAGCAATCGCAAACATTCGTGACGGCGATTTAAACGCTCTAAACGATTGCCGTAAACTTCAGCAATATCTAGCAGAATTTCTTTGTCTTTTCTAAAAAGACATTCAATTTCAGAAAGCATTTTTAGAGTCATTTTATTGATAGGGCGATCGTAGAGACCGCCCGATAGATTTACCGACGAGAAGGCTTTTTCTCCTGGGGACAATAGCCGTTCTGCTCTTCGACCAAGAACGACAAAATCTCCGACAAAGCAGGCAAACTGAGTTCGTTTAGCATACCGAGCAGTTTCTCGATAGCAGGGTTGCGATCGGTAACATCTCGTTTCCAATCAATCCCCAACTGTACGATCGCCCATTCCAGGTTGTACTCGTCGTCCGAATCCGGATCCAAACCACCAAATTCGCGCTCCATCTTTTCCACTTCTCGAATAAGGTATCCGATGGCTAAATGCAGGAACCACAGAAAATCGCGGCGACGATCGGAAGGCAAGTTTTCTAAGCGACTACCAAATTCGTCGCCAATGTCTTCGAGAATGTCACGATCGCGATCGGATAGTTTTTGTAATTCTTTAATTGCATTAGACATGATGTTCTCCTTTCCAAGTCAATTTGTTGACACTCGAAAAACGAGCGTCCTCGCGCATCAAGTCGAATGCCGATTGACACTTTATTCGGCATTCGGACTCCCTCAGCTAATCTCAGCTAATATGCCTCCACTGTTTGTCTGAGACTGGGTTCCGAGGGACGCTTTCGCAGGTTGTAGCCCCATCGTACTCTACGGAGAAGTAAACGTACTTCTCTGTCCAGAGGCGGAGTGGTTTTGCTTCTCCGCCGTAGTCATCGTCAAACTTATCGTCCATTTCTTTTTCAGAGATAGACGAGAACTCTACCGCAGAAGTATCCTTGTTCTTTTTCATCTCTTGATTGATTTTTTGTCGCCACGTTTTCATTGTTTTTCCTCCTAAATTAGATTCTACAGAAAAATGCGCGATAGCGCGAACACAGTCATTTTTCACTAGCAACTTGTCAATCCTTGCCCTAATAACAAACTGATGGAACTGATTTGCGATGACAGTGAAGGCAGCGATACCCGTTCTCGCTTTGTAAAATCAGGGTCGATCCGCAACGTTTGCATCCTTCAACAGGATCGAAATCCGCTTTAAGGGTTGAAGCCTGCAAGCAATCTCCCAAAACATTCAAGAGGTTTTCAGATGCTTCTGGAGGATAGCCATCGCGATAAATGGCAATACAATCTCGTTGGAGCTCTTGCCAAAACTCTCGCCACAAATCGACAGGAATCGAAGGCGGGCGCTGCAAACAAACTTCACCTGCCAGCGAACCCGATTGACAATGACTGCCCAGGGGGCCGATCGCGGCTAGCAAATCGTTAATCTGTGTCTCAATAGAGCGCGATCGGTACGTCCAACCATCACCATTATCGACTTCCTTGCCATTAGCGATCGCCTCGAACTCCGCCAACAAGAATTGGGCAAACCCTTCTAGCTGCTTTGGAGAGATTCCCCGATAGCACTCGATGGGATATTCAATTTCAAATGCAGCTTCAACAGAGTTCATTTCAGTACAGCGATCGTATCGCTCTTGCTTGGAAGTAAGGAGCGTTATTGCATCCCAGGCTTCAGTTCGTGCAATGGCAATTTCAGTCGCCAGGGTTTCGATATGTTCAAAAGTGTACTGTGCTGCTGCGACAACTCCCCAAGCACGGGCATATTGGGCAAACTGTTGGCGCTGAACGTATTTCCTTGGGTACTGGCTTGCTGGAAAACTACGGTTGTACGACACAGCTTCAGCCAACTTCTCGATATTGTAAGCAACTGGAAGAGGTTCGCCGATATCGGCAACGATCGTAACCCCCATCGCCTTGATATCGTACTTCTTCTTCGTTGCTTCGGATTCATTGATAAATCGATGGGCCAGGGCAGGCTCCCACCGCCAACACCACCGGCCGCCAATCCATCCGAGGTACTGGCCGCGATCGTTGTGCAAGCAATACAGTTCCTCGTACTCTTGCACGACTGCCGCCGAACCACCAACAAGTTGAGCAATGGCATCGGAGGCTTGACGACTGGAATCGTAGGTCGTTGCCTGGGTAATGTCGTCAGTCCATGCCGTCGTCGTTCCCCGACTAAGGTGGGTCTCAACCAACAAATAACAGCGATCGCGATCGAGGAAACAATCGTTTTTGATGCGGTATTTAAGTGCCATGATTAGCTCCTAATTTTACAAAATGTCAGTTGGACGCGGACATTGCAGCGATACGGGCTTCGATCGCTTTCCTTGTCGTCGGCGACCACTTCGGCCCCGAAACGCGCACGAACTCTCGCAGGCGGCGGGGGTCGAGTTCGTTGGGTGCGGGGCGATCGTCTGAGTGGTAGAAATCGACATCGAACGAGACTCGATGCCATTCTTCGCGATCGCGATTGTAGGGATGGCCCTTAGCAACATCCCACTTCTCCCAATACTCGAAATACTCGATCTGGCGAGGATTGAGTTGGAAATGGCAGCAAATTCGAGGCAGCAAATCTTCAAATGCGTTACAGATACTCATCCCTGGATTGTCAGGAAGTTCGGTGACGACAACAACGGCAAGTTCGTTGGGATGGCAGTGAATTTTAATTCCGCAATGCGCCTCTATGCGGTTGGCACTGACGCGGAAGGGAAAGGGCGAAACGGTTGTGGGGTCTGGCATGACTTTCTCCTATCGATCGACAATTACTTTGAAATGCAATTCTCGAGTCAGCGCTGCGGAGCTTCCGTTTTCAATACACAAGCGGCAACCTTTAGCGGCTAAAACTCGATACGTTACGTTAACCGACCCATCGAAAGGATTTTGCTTTCGATCGACCTCTTCAATGGTGTAATGCTCCTTCGTTTCTGCTTCAGACATAATTACCTCCTAAACCTTTCACAATCCGCGCCGCGAAAGCGGCGCAATAGACAGACTCTATCACCACAGAGTCAGCACCATTTGACCCGCGTTTTCTAATCGTTGTCGGCGGTTTCTCTTGGCAGTTTGAGCGTGCATTTTTGCATCGTAACGAAGGTGACAAGCCGAACACATTGCCTCGAGTTCCGCATTCGGGTTTTCCGGGTCGTGGTTGAGGTGAGCGACGCTCATCGTCCAACGATGGGGATGGCTCTTTTTCTCCTCGTAGTCAGGACAGTCTCGCGCTAGTTCTAGCCACTCGGCGATTGTTATTCCTTGCAGCCGACATTGACGACCGCAGCGCTGGCATTTCCAGTCGGCTTCTCTCTTTACATTCAGGGCGATTTCTTCCCAGTTATCCGGGTATCGCTCTCGTTCCATCGGCATAAAATGTTTCCTAAATCTCGTGACCTTTTGCTTCAATCTCAGTGCAAATTTTCGCACCGCGATCGCCCCCTTGCAAAATATCCATAGCAGCCAAAAACTCTTGGGCGCTACAAGACATTATTTCGACAAACTTTTTGAGGTTTCCTCGTTCGGAGTAGTAGTCCCACATTTTTTGAGTGAGATCGGTTGATGTTCCTCGTTCGATGAAAAAACTAATCAGTCTCTCTTTAACAGTAGATTCCATGTTTCAATCTCCTAATTTAACTCGCGAGTTTTGCCGCGCAAGCGGCACGTTAACGACGACTCTTCCAAAACAGATTCGCTTCAATAAGCCCTCCAAAAATAAAAGCGAGGATGAGGACAATCGAGAACCAGATGGGAGGCTTAGTAATGCAAAGAAAAACGACAAGAAGCATGACAATCCTAGATATCATTTTATCACCTTTAGGGGGCAGTAAAAAACAAAAAGGGCGCGGCATCCTGCACAGACTGGGGATGGATTCGAGGTCTTTGGTTAAGTAGAATAGCCCCAATTCTCTCCCTAGTGTGAGGATGTAGATAGCCGCGATCGCGGCAAGTTTGCTACGCAGCTTCATAAGCCATTCTCCTCAATGACTCGATTGTAAATCTCGCGGTATTCTTTCCACCGAGGCGAGCGTCCGTTCTTTTTCATTCCCCAGATCTTGTAAATAGTATCTGCCTGATTCATGCCCCGCATTTTGCAATCGAGAATTGCCTCGATCGTCTCTGGGTCAATATCGGCTGTAGCGGTGGAGACCCCATTGTTCGCCACTGCCACCGAATCGGTGGTTTCCTTGTGGAGAGAGAGTTCTAGCGGTTGCACTCCGTTGCCACCGCGCCCGTTCGCCACCGCCGTGCCACCGCTTGCCACCGCCATGCCACCGTCATCGGTGGCACGGTGATACTGTGAGTAAATCTCGCGGAACGAACGCGGCATCCAGGGGTACGGATCGGCTAAATTCACTTCAGGAATACGCACCGGGCGAACGCTATTACCGCGTTGCTTGCCGTGATGACTGACGTGGCGAAAGGGGCGCAAAGATTTTCCATTAAAACTGGTAATTTCAATGCCAGAGACAAAGTTACCTTCGTGAACTTCGAGATATTCTTTTAAGGTCGGGTTGCTCTCTAGTTCCTCCTTGCTCACTCGTGCCATCAAGCCGTCATTGAGATAAATAATATAATAGGCGCGGAAGACCCCCGTATTCCACAAGGATATGCCTTGTGGCTTCAGGTTTTGGATCTGATTGTCGGTGGTACAGGTGAGGGGAAAGACTTTACGTTTGCTACCCCGACTCTCGAAGGCTCGCAAACATTCTCGCACCTTCTCGACTCCCTCTTTTTCTAGGTTATCGAAGGCAGTCAACGCCTCATCAACAATAGGCACGATCGCGGGGGCATTGTCGTATTTTTCCTTGTCGTTGCGAAACGGTAAGCTATTCGATTTCGCCCCCACCTGCTTTTCTAATTCGAGGAGAAACTCTAGGAAAATGTAGGGGTTGTCGGTAGCGGGGATTCCCAACCGATGCCAGCTACTTTTAGGGTTGCCCGCTTCCGAAATGTCGAGAACAAAGGGGATAATACCCGCGCCGTCTGCGTAGATTTCGGCCACTTTGACACTCAATAGAGCCTTACCCGATCCTTGAGAGCCGACAACGATAAGGGGCTTACGTTCGCCAGCGATAAAGCTGTCGAGTTCGGGTAGGGAGTCTTCAAATTTCTCGTATTTGAGTTTTTTATCGAGTTTGGTTTTGAGAATAGCGATCCGAAGTTTGTCTCGTTCTCGTTCGGTTTTTGCTTCGTCTAACGCTTTGGCGTACCCTTGCTTATACTGCACTGGCAGCATATCTGAGAGTTCTTTGATTTGCTGTTGGTAGGTGGTTTGCAGGGCTTTGTATTTGGCATCGTACTCGCGTTTGGTATTGTCGAGTTCCCGGCTGTGGTTTCGCACCTTCTCCTCGAGCATCTTGAGATGTCCCTGTTCGCGGGCGCTATCCACTTCCCACTGGCGGATCTTTTCTAGGTTGCGGTTAATCGCCGATCGCTGCGTTTCGTAGGTTTGCAACTTGGCTTTCAGGTCGGCAATAATCAGGTCGTATTCGGCTCGCAGTTGGGCTTCTTTGCCCTCCAATTGCCGATTTAGGCTATCGATGGTGGTCTTATGGTAGGTCTGCCATTTGCTTCGTTCTGACTCGGCTTCTCGGATGCGATCGTTCAATGTAGCCAGTTGGTTGCGATGGTTGGCGACGAGAGTGGCGCGATCGCTTTCCCACTTCACCCGTGCAGCTTCAGCAGCGTGTGTATCCCGTTCGTTGCGCCCAATCTGGATGCCGTTCTGTTTGGCGGCTTCCAAGGCTTGGGGATGGTGTTCGATTTGGGCCTCAATTTCGCGGGCAAATTCATCGCTACGGTAGGTGACGTAGGTAATGCCACCGCCCGCAGCTGTGCCAATTAAACCGATAAAAACGGCTAGCGGTTTCTTAGATAAAGCCCCTATCAACACGGTCGCGACTAAGGCGAAAATCGTCGTCCCGCCCGCATAAAGGAGAATCTCTCGACAATCGTTTCGGAATGTTTGTGTTAGGTTTGTTTTCATTTTCTTCTAGTCCGAAAAATTTACAGGTTCTAATTGCGGGATGCGATTGTGAAGAACTCGAAACTGCTCTGACATATTCTCATTATCGGCTTGTTTGAGTTCCAATTTAATGGACATCGCATCGAGTTCGCTCATTATTTCCTCTTGTTTGAGCCGTCGCTGCACCTCCAATCCTATGGAAGTGTCGATTGCCATTCCTAAGCGGGTGTCGGCTTGTCCGGCTTCTTCCCGTTTAATTTGCATTTCGGAATACGCTTTGTCGAGTTCGTATTCTTTGCCCTCTAAGTTGTATTCCTCAATCTGTCGATCGACGGCTCGTTGTTCGTATTTAAGTCGGGCGATTTCTGTGGATTCGATCTCGGTATCGAGTTTGTATTCTGTTTGTCGGGTTTTCTCGTCGGCAATACGATCCTCTAACTCGATTTGTATGTTCTCTTGTTGGTATTGGTAAGTCGATTTAGCAGGCATTTTAAGGTAGGGGAATGAGGGGCAAAAAGGCAATGATGCCGATGACAATGATGACGACGAAAACGATCGTCCAAAAGCCACCGCTATCATCGCCGCGACGGTAGCTAGAACGCCGATAGGATCGGTGATGGCGGCGCGGGTAACGATCGTCCCGTCCGCGATCGGTTAGCCAGACGAGGAAAGCAAGGCTCCCCAATATGGCGACTAGGGTTAATTCCAGTTGCATGGTGAATTCGCCCCTCTTTTAGAGGGTTTTGTGAGGGATTAGAAGATGATTTGTAGTGCCACTAAAACAATAATAGCGATGATGAAAATGGGGATCTGTTTTTGCCGTCCGGTTTGAAGGCAGTACAAGATGTAGCCAACGGCAAGAACGGCCCCTAGTAATTGCTTGGGAGACATGATAGAATGTAGGGGTGATGCCCCTCAGTTGAGTTCAGAGTTCAGAATGCAGAATTCAGAATTAAGACTTTTACCTAAAGTCGGAGGTTTTTAGCCTTTCTGAAATCTGAACTACGAACTCTGAATTCAAAAAGAGGGGTGTTTGTGTTAGGAGGGGGAGCTATTCAATACTTGGCCGTAGGGATAGCTCCTTTTCCTATCGAGATGAGCCGATAGCGACCATTCCAAGAATTACCAACAGAGTGGCTATCAATAAGGCGAACATCATCGTAGGGATAAAATTCGCTTCGTTTTGGGCTTCTCGGTTTCGACGTTTGATTTCATCACTTGTTAGGACGGGATACGAGCGACATTCTACGGTTTCAACTTGCGGGGGATTCGGTTCCCAGTTCGTAGAAGTGCCATTTCCTGAATTGACGATAAAGTTGATATCGCCTTGCACTAAGAAGGTATTACCGCCTTTTTCTACGGCTACTTTAGCCACACCAGCGAGGGCTTGGGTGTCGGTAACGGGGATGATTTTGTTAGGTTCGTTCATCGACTTAAAAGGTAGAAAGTTAGACACACTGCAACAGAGAAAAAGAACCACTGAATCGGGTCTATTTTGGGCATTTTGCACCTCAAACGAACCCCTTTAAGCGGCGTTTACGTGGCATTTGAGGGCATACTCAGTAATCCCGATCGCGCGGAATTCGAGGATGCAAGAAATAGCCAAACGGGTCAGGCGATTTTTGTCATCAAAAAATCCTTCTAGGAGATGGACTTGCTCGATACCTTTTAGGTCGTTAGCAATGTCCCGGCGGTGGCACTTTAGGACTTTAGCCAAGTCAGTCCGGGTCATAGGCTGTAAGTGTTGCCCGATCGTGTGATTTTTGTGGTAGCGGTCAGCATCACCTCGGTACTCTTTGAGTGCCGCCAATCCCTCAATACTAATACCGTTGTCATGGTTTAAGGTGTCGCTATCGTGATAGAGAGATAGGTAACGCATCCAAACTTCGACCTTTTGAACGCTAACGTCTAGCAGTTTGCTAGCTTCGATGAAAGTAATGTAGTCGGGATGTCCTGTGCGTGGTTTGTGGTTCATTTTAACACCATAATAAGAGACAGAGAATGAAAAGAATTAGGACGAGAGAGGCATAACTAACTCCTGGGCAAACTCTCTAAGAGTGCCGCTAGAAAGTCGCGGCTATCGTTGAGTTCGAGGTTAGTAATGCGGCGAATGTCACGGATAAGAACTCCGAGGGGAACGAGTTTAAGCTGAAGTTGGCTCACTTTCCCGTAGCGCGATCGCCACAATTTTTCTACTTCACAAAACTGCGATTTATAGGGTTCGTCCCAAATCTCTCGCGGCTCGTGAGGTTCGTTGGGATCGGCTTCGATTTCGTTGCTACCGAGCAAGCAAATCTGCCCGTTATCCTCAGTTTTGGGAGGAAATAACAAGTCAAATCGAGAAAGTCCAATCCCCCAGGGTTTGCCAAAGTCAACGATCGGGAGACCGCTTTTAGGGCAAATTTTTCCCGTAAAATGTCCGTGTCGGTTGCGAGAGGAGTCGTACAAGTAGTCGCCGGGGTAGAACATACTGCCTCTGTTAGAGAAGAATTAACAGGATGAGGACGATCGCACCGCCCGACAGCATGGCGGCGATAGCCGCTAGAAGACAGAGCCAGAGGGGAACTTCCCCGCCGCGAGTTGTTGTAAGATTTCTCCGGCTTTCGATGGGTCTTTTTCGAGCAGTTGGATAATCTGGGCTTTCTGAGATGAGCTTAGGTTTGGATCGGCAATTATTTTTTCAATGACTTGTTGTTTGAGCTCGTCTTGCTCGAATTGCGCCTCCCCTTGTAGCTCTAGATTTTTCAGTTTGGCGCGGCGGGCGTAGCCTCGGTTAAGTGCATTTTGCTCTTCAATGGAATCGAAGAGTTGTTGCAGTTGGTTGCGATTGGCAGCGATCGCTTCGGCATCTGCTTTGTAATGGTTGGCTTCGGTTGCGTATTGGTGGGTTGATAGCAATGCCAATACGTGCGCCGGAGTCAATTGTTGCCCGGTGGTGCGAGTCAGTCCGTGCGCGGGAATGTCCACCGTATCGTGAGTGGGAGTTAAATCCTCCGCAAGTCGCCGCGCTAAAGGTGCGGGGGTTGAGGGATGGATGTCAGGATGCACTGCCGGGGTGCGAGTGCTGGTGGGTTGGGGATCGGGATCGCGTCCTTGCGATCGTTCGCGTTTCCACACCAGAGACTTGTAGCGCTTGAAGGGTAGGCGATCCTTCGTCGGAATATCTTGAGCGCAGTGAGCGCGGTAGTCTTCCAATGCCTCGATCGCGAAGGGGGTGAAGTCATCCGAGTCGGTGAAAAGTTCGTCAAGGCGGTGCGGGTAGAGTTCCTTGAGCTTGTCGCGCCAGCCTCCAGTTTTCGTGATGGCCTGGGGCGTGACGTTGAAGCGATCGGCGACCTCCGCAACGGTGTAACGGTCTTGTAACGGTTGTGTAACGGTTGTGTAACCGTTTTGAAACCGTTCGGTAACGGTTACATCGTCCGGGGAGTTTATCGCCTGAAAGTCTGTCTCTGAGTAGTCTTTAGCCATTTAGCTTGCCTCGGTTACAGGAGGGTTGGTAACGGTTGCGTAACCGTTCTTGTCTGTTAAAGTAACTTATTTATCTTCCAAAAGTCAATATAATTTTCCAAAAAATACAAAAACTAGAAAAAGTGCGGGGAAATACCCTCCACTTCCGCAATGGGGGACAATAGAAGCGCAGATCGAAAAGGCAACTGGGGTGGAGGATTGGAAGCAACGCCGGAAACGGCGGTTCGCCTTGCTGCTCAAGCGGCTAAGAGGAGCTAACCCTGCTCAAGAATTCGCAGAGCAGGTTTTTCAGGTTGGATCGGGAACGTACAGCAAATGGGAAAACGCTCAAAGTTTCCCGTCTCAAAGCTGGGAAAGGGTAATCCCCCATCTTGCCGAACTCACAAAAATTTCCGTTCAAAAACTTGATATTTTTGTCAACTCCCAACGAGAAGCCTCAGACGAGGAGATCGAACGGGAGATAGACGAACTTTTGTCCCCGCCTCGCCTCTCACTGGCAATTGTTCTGGATTGGATCGCAAATGCTAGCATCCCAGAAACCAGTGAAATACTCGAGGTCATCGCTCAGCGCCTCCGATCGCAAGTTCAGGATTCCGAGCCTTCAGTCAATCCAGCCGTGCCATCGATCGGCCAGACTCCTAAACGTTTGGCTGACATCGTGCAGCGCCTCGATCTGCCCAAACTAGCTAGCTGCCTAGACATTCCCTTGTCCCGTATAGAAGCGATCGCCAATGGAGAACGGCCAACGGATTCAGAACTTCGGTCGATCGAGAGCGAGCTCCTCAATTTGGGAGTCAGCGATGAAGTTCTCAATAAAATTAAGCTGGCTCTTCCACCCGATCCAGATTCTGAGGTCAAATATTCTCACGATCGCGATCGAGAATGAAGGATTTAAATGTGGCTCGATTTTAGAGGAGTTCTCTTGAGTAGGGACAAGTTCTGCTAAACTAGAGTTAACTGTTGATGCTCCTCTAAACTAATGAAAACCACCGTTCGCGTTACGCCAGACAATCAACTCCCTTTACCACCACAAGTGCGCGAGTCGTTACATCCCGGCGATGAATATTCGGTTTCGGTTACAGAAGAGACGATCGTCTTTACAAAAGTGTCTCCTCCCGCTAACTTGGATGAATTCTTCCAAGATCTGCGATCGCTCGAACCCGATCCAAGTCAGCCTAGCTTGCAAGAAATTGCCGATCTCGTGCGAGAAGCACGGCAAGAACGCCGTTTGCAGGAACAACAGCACCAGGGATGAAAGTCGTACTCGATGTGAATGTTTGGGTTTCGGGGTTGTTGTGGGGAGGCGTTCCCGGAAGAATTCTAGAACTTGCTAAACAGAGACGCTTTACTGTTTTTGGTTCTGAGGCATTATTGCAAGAATTGAGAACGACTCTTCATTATAGCAAATTGCAATCGAGAATCCAGTACCGAGGTTTGACCGCGATATATCTTCTCTCAGTTGTCGAACAATTGGTGGAGTTGTGTCCGACGATCGCGATCGTTGGGAAATTTTGTAATCAATACAAGGCTGCGAATGCTGGCCCGACGAAAACAAGCTCCGCGCAAATCGGCGGCGACGAAATTACAATCGAACAGGCGAGCCTCTGTAAAATCAACACCCGCAAAATTAGCACCATTGCTCCGAGCTCGATAAAGGGACGATCGACGGAAATTTGCGCCTTGGCAGTCCGCGTTCGTGAAGTTGGGTCGATCGAGTTTTGCGTCTTGAAAATCCCAACCGCGCAGGTCGCGATCGCTGTAATCTGCACCTTCAATAAAGTCGGTTTCTGACTCAAACTGTCTCTTCATAGCTTTTTTATCTGGGTCGTGCAAAACTACTAATTTTCAACCCCATCGAGCCAGCGTACTAGGTCGGCTTCGCTGTTGAAATCGAACAGGCTCACCCCCAAGTCTTCAACGCGACTGACGGGCAAGCGGCGCACCCGTTCCTCCACTTCTGGGGCGATCGTCCCCAACAGACGATGGAGTTGCCGCGTCACCAGCAACACCGCTTCTTCTTCTTTAGCCCGACGCTCTACACTGGTCACGTAACGCATTCGCTTTTCCTCCTCAATTTGAGAGATTTGTTCCCAGAACTCTCGATCGAGTTCTTCGGGCAGGCTCATCAACCAGTCAATGAAATGGAACAGGTTAATGACATCTTCCCGAGCGAAACCCCCTTCGTAAAGCCGCCGGGTGAGAGCAATTTTCCACTGCTGGCGCTCTTGCCGATCGCTTCGGGTTTCTAAGGCTTTAAGATGTGCCATTACCACTGTAGCAAAAAGGTTTCCACTCCCTTCGAGTTCCCCCCACCGCGAGCGGTAATCGAGCAATTTGACGATGGGGAAGCAGAAACGCACCCGCGAACCGAATAGTTCGTCGTCCAGTTCGTTCGGCCGCCAATGGGGACGATCGCCACCCCTTCGGGGAATTAAAAATGCAAAATTCAAAATTCAAAAAACGTGGATCTGTAATTTTGAACTTTTAATTTTTAATTTTTAATTGGAGCGCAGCGACGGTTGGAGTTCTTTGTCGAGAAACTCTACCGGTTGTCAGAAGCAACTGGACGCGAGAGCCGCCAGGAGTTTGAATTCCGGGTTCGCCTCGATCGTCGGAGGGTTCTACTTCAGATGCGATCGCGCCCGCATTAAAAACCATTACAATTGCGGTGGCAATCGTCGCCATAGTTCGGATAGCCATAGGGAAAAGTTGGACACTTTTCCTTTTATGATGACTATCGTTCCCACCGCAAACAACACTCCCAAGACAGATCCGAGAATAGAGGCAATCAGGGGAATCCAACCATTCCAGACCAGGAAAACCATAGAGGTTGAGGTATAGGCAGCAAATAACACGATAGCAGTATTGCGCCAAGGATGGGAGGACAAAATAGAAACTGTCCCTGCCACGCCCCACAGCCAAATCCACAGATATTCGACCGGTTGGGGGAGCCACCAAGGAATCGGACGCTGACCTTCAATGGCGTGCAGCAACAGAGAAATCGCCTGGGCGTGGAGAAATACGCCAGCGCGTTCGCCAACGGGGGTGAAATGACGATCGACTCCGGGGCGATCGACTCCGTATAAAACGAGTTTCTTCCCTTCAGGTAAGCCTTTTTCTAAGGCATCTCGTAGCGTTATTGTTGAGGGATCTCGATAAAAACGATATAAGGTTTGGTAGCCTCGAGCTTCCCTAGGCGGCAGCGCGTAGCCGCCCGCGTTGTGAGGTAAAGCTGGAATTTTAACCAGGCGATCGTCGGAAGTTTTTATAACTAAGTTGTCTTTGTCGTCCGGGCCTAAGAACTCGGAGTTCGAGTACATCCAGGCGACTTGAATCGATAGAGCGTGAGTCGTATCGCAAAGCTGGCCGCTGGTTTGCCCGAGTAACGCTCGCCGAGTCGTGCGATCGATTTCATCGGGAACCAAATTGGCAAAACCAAATGTGACTCCTGGAGGCGGAGCAATTTCATCTTCAATGGTTCGCGCATCTTTCAGGCAAACGCCGATATATTTTTTCAGTTGCGCTTCGGTGATGTCAGGATGGAAATCAAAGTCGTGAAAAATGTCTGATACAAAGAGTAAAACACCAGGATTCTCTCGCATCAATTCGAGCAGTGCCAGATCGCTCATGGAACCTTCGCCTTCGTATCCATTGTCATCTTGATAGGCGAGATCTTTTTCTCCAATCGTGACGACGACGAGATCCTCGTGAGGTGCTAAAGAAGGCGATCGCCAGCGAACCATTGCGTCGTAAGTTTTTAACTCGAACCCTTGCAACAGTCCTAAACTTTGCGCGATCGCCACGATTCCTAATGCTGCAAAACTGGCAATCCCAGAGATGGCTGCTTTCTTTTTCAGTCCTCGATGCCGATCTAAAGAGGGGACGATCGTGGAAAAGGCTTCTTTTTCTTGGTCGTGAGTGGAGAATAAGGCACTATCAGCGCGACTAAACCCACACAGCACTCGAATTTGAGAATCGAAACTTTTCTGTTTTCGATAGGAATAAGTGAGCGGACTGAATACGATGGGGAAATTCGTGTTTTTGAAGACATTCCAACTGCGCCAGGGAACGCACCATGCCTTCACGTCGTTGCTATAAATTTGCAGGCATTCGATTGTATCCGCATATTTAGATAGTGTCATAGCGATGTCTTGCCATTGGGGAGCGGCGAGCCATTCGTGCAGAGCTTCTTTTTGTCGAGAAGACAGTGCTAGAGTATTTATACCGCGCCGTTCCTTTAGAACGTTTGAGCCATATAATTGGGCAAAGCGAGTTAAAGATAAAACTTCTATATTGTCGCCTTCCTGAAGCGAACCGGAAACGACGACATCCTCGCTAAAAGGGGGTTTGAGGATTAACGTACTTTGAATCCCGGACTCGATCGTGCCGTATAAATATAACGATGCTTTCATGCTTGAAGGGACTCCTCGTGAAAAACTTCTTTGAAGCTAACTCGAATCGTGAATAAATTACCAATAAAAATATTTTGTATTGTGGTAATATCGTAGTCGAGTTTAAACAAACGGTCGTCAAAGACTTTAATTGCGCCATCTGTAACACTCAACCCTAAACTAGCATCACCCCTTTAAAGCTGCAACGCCCCGGTTGGGGAACCGAGGCGAAGCAACCAGAGGATTTTGGGGAAGGATCTCTAAGTCCTAGGGGTGTGTTACCAAGTGAATAGCGAGATTCGATCCGAATTGCTTGGCGGCGACGAAAGATCGAAAATCGCCGGGTACTGAGAGCGTCCTTGCGGACAAACTCAGACTCGAAAAGCGTTAATTATTTTAACGCTTAAAGCCTGTGGACGGCAAGCGTCCTTGGTTTTATGGTAGCACACGCCTCACCTACATAAAAGGGATCCGCTCCGAATCCTCTGCAATGACCACCACTACAGGGTTGCGGGGATTGGAGATTGAAAATCCCCGCTCCCACCAGGAGCGGAACATTGAAGAAATCATCTACACACCTAGGCGGCTCTGTCGGAGAGCGGCGACGCGAACGCCACTGTACTGGAGCCGCAAGTGACACGGAAGCCGGAGCCACCCCACTTCTGAATTTAGAAGCTCGCCACTGGCACGAACTGACCGTTGGCAGTGCGATCGCTCCCGACATCGCCGCCCTCAACTGGGAAAGCGTCGGGGGGCAGGGAGCCTGGAGCCGCATCTTACAATCGCTCCCCCACAGCGAACGGCGCAACGACGGGCGGGTACGCGATTGGATCCTTAAAAAATATTCACATCTTGACGACGGCGGGCTGTGGGCATCCGGGTTAGATCCGTGTAACGGCTGGCAGCCCATGGAATGGGGGCAACTCAAACCCAACCTTCCCCGGCGCAGCAACGACGGCAAACCGATCAAATACGAGGCCCCCCTGAAAACCGAGACGCGAGCCTTCTTTCCTCGCGTGACTTGGGAAATCGGACAAATTATCGCCCAAAGGAGCGGATTGACTCGTGAGTATCAAAAACGGATCCAACAAGCCGAACAGCAAAGCTCGGCAAAAACGCCAACTCAAGCAAAAACAGAAAGCCGAGAAGCTGCTCGCCCGACTGCAAAGCATGGGCATCGAAACCCAACTCATCTACATCGAGGAACTGGGGGAATGGCATCCTCAGACCTGCGGCCAGGGAACTCGCCAGTTACTCGAGATGTTTCCCCCACCGAATTTTTAAAGACTGAGGATCGGGAGTTCTGGCCTTGGGTGCAGTCTCGCTCTCAAATCCCGATCGCCTGTACCGAAGGGGCCAAAAAAGCCGGAGCCATTCTCAGCGCCGGGTACGCAACGGTGGCCTTACCGGGGGTGTGGAACGGGCAAATCAAACTCGACGAGTGGGGGCGGCGACGACAACTCAAACCCGAACTCGAAGCCATCGCCCAACCGGGGCGAGAGATAATTTTTGCCTTCGATCGCGATCGCAAGCTCTCCACGTGCCAAGCCGTGGCCAAAGCCATCAAAGTCACCGGACGGCTGTTTGAGGCCAAAGGTTGTACCGTATCGATCGCCGAATGGGACGACCGCTATAAAGGAGCCGACGATTTCATCGCCACCGGGGGGGATTTTCACGCCGCGATCGCCAACCGCATTCCCCTCGAAGCCTGGAAAACCCGCTACCTCTACCAACTCACCTACCCGGCCGACATCGAAATTCCCCCGACGCAGCGCTACATGGGGCCGTTAGACATCCCCGCCGATGCTAAATTCGTCGCCGTGCGCGGCCTCAAAGGCGTGGGGAAAACCGAGAGCCTCGCTGACATTATCGCCGCCGCTCAAAGCGAAGGCGTGCCCTGCTTGATCCTCAGCCACCGCCGCCAGTTGGCGCGAGCGTTGGGGATGCGCTTCGGCGTGCCCTACGTTGAGGAGTTGAAAACATCCGACCAGGGAAAAACATTAGGCTACGCCCTGTGTTTCGATTCTCTCCACGCCCAGTCTGCCGCTCGATTTTCCCCCGCAGGATGGGGAGAGTGCTACGTGGTGTTAGACGAGTGCGAGCAGAGTATTTGGCACTTGCTCGAAGCCGATACCGATATTGCCGAACATCGAGTAGAAGTGTTGGGAAACACTCGCGAACTGGTGGTTAACGTGCTGACTTCTCAAAAGGGGAAGCTGTTTCTCTCCGATGCCGATTTAAGCGATGTCAGTATCGATTACATTCGAGATCTGTCCGGAATTAAAGCCAAACCGTTCGTCGTGCGTCACGATCGCGCCCCTCGTGTCTCGCTGCTATCCGTAGAATTACTTTCCCATTACCAGCATCAATTCGACGCGATCGCTCTTTATTTTCTGGCCCTGGGACTGCGCCAAGCTGCGCCCTATTTCTTCTTCAGCGAAGGCGATGCCAAAGTGTGGGCGTACCAGCTATTTTCTGCCATTGCATCGGGACAAAAGGTACTGGTACAAGTCACCGGACAAAAGCCCAAATCGCGATGGGGAAGCCGCAATTTAGAGCGGTTGTGCCAGCAAATGTTCCCAGATAAACGAGTGTTGCGAATCGACAGCACCACCGTCGCCAACCCAGAACATCCGGCGAGCGGTTGCCTTTCTAAACTCAATTTCTTGCTCGGTCAGTACGACATCGTTATCGCCTCTCCGGTCATCGAAACTGGGGTGTCAATTGATATTAAAGGTCACTTCGATAGCGTCTGGGTGTGCGCTCAAGGGTTATCGACTGCCGATACGGTGCGCCAAGTGGCAGCACGGTTTCGGGATATCATCCCTCGGTTTGTTTGGTGTCCCGAACAGTCGGTTATCGGGTTAATTGGTAACGGTTCGGTGAGTCCGTTTGCCTTGCTTCGCAGCGAGGACAAGCGCCTGGGATTGACCCTGAAACAACTGCGAGAATCGGATTTAGAAACGGCAGAACTCGAAGCCGATCTCGATACGGATTTCCAGCGCAATAGTTCTCAAAAATGTTGGGCGAAGATGGCGGCGCGTATTAACCTGTCGTGCTGGCACTATCGAGAGACGATCGTCTCGGGTATTCTCGGTGAAGGTCACGATGCCCTTGCCTGGTTGTCCGACCGCGATCTGAAGAAGAACGCGGCTCAATTCGATAAAACCGTCAAGAAATCGGCACAAGAGGGGGAACGAGAATACTGCCAGCAAGTCCACGAAGCAACGCCACCGGACAGCGCAACAGAGTATCGCGAACTCAAAGACAAGCGCGATAAAAACGAAGCGCAAATGCAGCAGGTGGAGCGCTACGAACTGGAGATGAAGTACGGTAAGGAATATCTAAACGAGGAGACGATCGCTGCCGATCGCGCCGGGATTTACCCTCGGTTGCGGTTGCACTACTACCTGACTATTGGTAAGGCATTTCTCGAAGCGAAAGATTTCTCCAAACTCCAGCAGTTGAAAGCGTCCGGGCAAGGTAAACTCATGCCCCGCGATGCCAATAAGAAGTCGTGGCTGTGGAAGATTTTGCCCTTCGTGCTGTTGGGCGTACCGGAACTGCTCGAGTTTGCCTTTTCCAACCCGGATTATGTCTGGAAAAACGACGATCCGATGCTAGCAGAGTTGGTTGAGAAGATTCGCTATTACCGAGACTTGGACGATTTCTTGAAATTGCCCAACCCGGATGGGGAGAAAATGACTCCGATTAAGTTGTTTAAGCTCTTGCTCGATCGCCTGGGGTTGAAGCTGGAGGCCATCCGAGACGATCGCGGTAACAAGCGACGAGAGGGAGGGGGGTCTCGGTGCTGGCTGTATCGGTTTGTCCCGCCAGTGGACGGACGGGAGGCGTTGTTTGCCGCGTGGCAGGAGCGCGACCGTTCTTTTGCTGAGGAGGCGAAGGCGGCTGCGTCCACTGAGGGAGAACCGTCCACTGACGGTAATAATAAGAAAAAAGAAAACTCGCAGGAGACAGAGTGGGTGGCTTGTCGGGGGCGCTACGAAACGGGATGGCACTTCGTTTGGTGGCACGTTCCCACAAGCCAGTGGACGGATGAAAACGGCGTTGTTGTTGCGCCACCATTTCAGTGGACGTACTGGGGCGAGAATAGCTGTAACACCCTACCGCAAGGGGATACAGCCCGTGAATGAGAGCGTTCGGGGCGCTAAAATGGAAATTGTAGGGGGAAGAAAATGACTCGACTCGTCCACGACTACTTCTCGAAGCAGCATTTAAAGGAACTTCTCTTCATGCAAGGGAAAGCTGAAGACAGCCGCAATCTCGTGGCTGAAGTGCAAGAAATCGATGTTGTCTTTACCCCCGAAGATCCAGACCCACAGGCGATCGCTGCTTTGGGACTGTTAGGGAGAATGGCGACGACTCCGGCCATATTCGAGCCGTTTCGTAACCCCGTTACGGCGGCCGACATTCGCAACTGCATTGGCAAGTTGGTTATCTGGCAAGCCGAGATGGAACGCCAAGCCAAGCGCGAGGATAACCGAGTGGCAGATGCGGACTTGTGCCAATTGTGGATCCTGACACCCACCGCATCTATGACACTGCTGGCTGAGTTCGGTGCTACAATCGAGTCAGAGCAAGGGATTTACTCGCTACCTGGCGGTTTCAAAAGCCATATCGTCGTCATTCACCAACTGCCTGTCAATCGAGATACGTTGTGGCTGCGATTGTTGGGGCGGGGGAACGTCCAAAAGCGAGCGATTGCCGAAGTTAGTGCTTTGCCCGACACGGCGCTATTTAAAGATAGCGTTATGGAGTTGTTAGCCGATTTTCTAACCCGATTAGAAGCCCAACAAAACTTAGAAGCTGAGGACAGGGAGTTAATCATGCAGTTATCGCCAGTGTATTTAGAGCGGATCCAAGAGGCTACCGAGCAAGGAATGGCGCGAATGGGGCTGCAATTCATGCGCCGTCGCTTTGGGGCAATCTCTCCTGATGTCGAGGAACGAGTGCGCCGTTTACCCGCTTCTCGCCTGGAAACGTTAGGAGAAATTATGTTTGATTTCGAGAGCGAAGCGGATTTAGTGCGCTGGCTCGATGAGAGCGATCGCGAAATAAATTAGGGCTTGCTGAATAACTTCCTCTCCGCCCCCCTAGCGCCGCCAATCTCGCTCGGCGGTTGAGTGGAGGAAAGTGACGTGCTAAGGACGGACAAAGTGCTGGCGCGATCGCTCGATTTCGTCGCGAACGCAGCAGCCTTCGATGTGGTCGTTGACCAAACCCACAGCCTGCATAAACGCATAGGCCGTTGTGGGGCCGACAAACGACCATCCGCGTCGCTTTAGGTCTGCGCTTAATGCTTTCGACTCTGGGGTTTGGGTCAAGTTTCTGAAGACTTCGTAGGTGATGCGATGGGGTCGATCGCCTTCCTCGGGTTCGTACTGCCAGAAATAGGCAGCTAGGGATCCCCATTCCTCTCGTAACTCGCAAGCACGTCGGGCATTGTTAACGACGGATTCGATTTTACGTCGATGGCGAACGATTCCTTTATTTTGGAGTAGCGCTTCAATTTTGGATCCGCCGTAACCCGCAACGCGATCGATGTCAAAGTTATCGAAGCGGCTGCGGAAGTTCTCCCGCTTGCGGAGGATGGTCAGCCAACTCAAACCCGCTTGGAACCCCTCCAAGCAGATTTTCTCAAACAACAGACGATCGTCGGCTTGCGGCCGTCCCCATTCCTTGTCGTGGTAGCTCATATACAAGGGATCTCCGCCGTGCCAATAGCAGCGCGGCTGACCGTCTCCCAAGTTGGCTAAACCTATCATGGATACAAGCCCCCGAATCGATCGCGGAAAAAAATCACAGCGAAGCATCGTCGCAAGCCCCTGGTTTTAGGCTTAGGGTCTGAATTCTGAACTCTGAATTCTGAATTCTGAATTGGAGCGAAGCGACTGGTCAAACCTTTGGTATTTACCAGCATATCTCGCTAAAAAATGGAAACTTTCTGTTCAAAAAAAGTAAAATACTAAAAAAGTTTCATTTTATTTCCAAAAAATGCCATAAGCTACCAACAGTCCTCCTGAGATTAAAACAGATCCATCGCACTTTCCTCATCCTCCTCGTCCTCCGGTTCGTCGATCGCTTCCTCATCGGGGTCGGCAATGTCGTCGATGGCGATCTCCCTCGCCGAACTGCCACCACCACTGGCGGCATCTTGCTTGAGATTTTCCAGCAAAGCAATTTGTTGTTGGAGACTGTGAATGCTCGAGTCGAGTACCAGTTCCAAATCTTTTGGGGGTAAGTTCTTCTTCCAACGATAGGCCAGAGGCAGCCACCAGGCGATCGCCGCTTGCCAGATAGCGGTTTCGGCATCCGAACACAGCAGGTTCCCCTCGCGCAAAAATTCAATCAGGATCCCATCGCTGCTCTCGCGCATGGCTCGCCGCGTAAACTGGAGAAATGCCCTCGGATCCTTCTTCTTTCCCGTGTTTCTATCGGCCATCGGTCATCTCCTTTGCAAGTTGCTGGTGAGCCAGATAGACATCGGCAAACCGCCAAGACAGGGCGTTCGTGCCGTTGGGAAGGCGCAATTTCTTCGCGGCTTCCTCTCGAACGTTCTTCGCCGTGTAGGTTTGGGTCTGGCCGAAATAGTCTTTTAACAACGGCATCAAATAGGCTGCCGTCCCGCCGGCGAGGGTAACTTCATCTTGCCCTGGCGGGACGACGCGATCGAGCCAAGCACTCACCCGCAACCAGTATTCTTCTCTGGCGGTTTTGATGGCTGCGACGATCTGCTCTCGTTCCCGTTGTTGGTATTCTTCCTTGCGGGTACGAAGCAATGTCGTAATACTGGGGTGGCTCGGCTCGAAGCGATCGCCAATGTTGAAAATGGCCGGAGCCAAACTTTCTGCGTCCTGTCCCGCCGTCAGTTCCTTGACTCGTTCGACTAGCCAACAGAAGCCTAAGTTAGAGGTTTCCCCGTAGTCGCGGCGACCTTGAACGAAGCGCAGCACCGATAGGTTGCGATAGCCGAACATCAACACGCTCAGGGTCATGTCTTTCCAGGCTTCCCCGTAGCGATCGCGTCGGGACATCATCAACCCACCGCCTTCAGGGAGGCACTTGATCCCGTCCTTAATTCGTTTGGTGGGTTTGAGTTTGACTCGCATCAACTTGCCGCGAAAGCGAAATCGAGCCAGCGATCGTCCCAGAGACTCCCGAAAAATTTCGTGAGAGAGGTATTCGCCGTAGGGCAGCAGTGCAGCCAGAGTCAGGGTTTTGACCGTTCCGTAACGTTCGGCTGCCAGTCCCACCGCGCACAGCACCTTGTACAGCCCTTCCTCGAACTTGAGATCGCTCAGTTGATTTTGAGCGTAAAGCTGTCGGGCCAGCTTGCCGACGGCGTGGGCGCTATCTTCACCTTCGACTTGCACCCAAGCATCGTTTTCTGGGTCGATGGTTCCCACCTGAGTTTCTTTCTGGTGGCGTTCGAGTATGGAGGCGGGGAGTTCGACGGTAGCCGGGTCGAGGTATTGATAGTAGAGCTTGTCATCTTTGCCGAGCAGCACTTTCGTCCCGCTCGCTCCCCAGTCGATGGTCAGTAGTAGATTCGTGTCGCTCATCAGGAAACCTTATCGCTTGAGATCGTAAAGGAGTGGAGATCGTTCCGTCGGGGAACGGTGTCACCAGTTGGCCTTGAGTTGGGTAAGAGGATAGGCGATCGCATTAAATCGTCTCGTAAGTACACAATAGAGGATGCCGTGCCTGGAGAGTGAGGTTGAACGAGAAAAGTGGGGATACAGGTCTCTCCTCGAGCGAAGCATCGTCACAAGCCTCTGGCTTTAGCCCGATGTCTTAAATTCCGAACTCTGCACTCTGAATTGGAGCGACTGACCGATTTCCGGTTCGCCTGTCTCCAGACTGCTTTTCCATCTTAGGCGACATTTGGTAATTTTAGGCAAAATATGGAAAATTTGTCAGAAAAAGAGAATTTAATATCGTTAAAATTTCATAAATTGTTCAAAATCCCATACAATACCAGTTCGTTCCACCGCCCCGTTCCACTAAAATACAGCCATGCAGCCGCGTGTGTGGTGAGTGCGCCCCAAGCCTGACGATCTATGGCCTCTAACTCCGATCCGATCCCTGTTGTCACCCCCATCGAACTGAAAGTGGGGTCGCTCGTCGTGCCGGCCTACCAACTCCCCGGCGACGAAGGTGCAATGGTTCTAAGTGCCCAACAGATGGCATCGGCCATCGAGAGCAAGGCGAAGTTCGTCGCCAATTTCTTGCACAAGCAGGGGTTTGTTGGGATTCCGGTTCGCGATGGCGATGGCAAGGAGATGGTCGTCTATCCCTTCGACGGGGCCATGGCTTACTGGAAGTGGAAAAAAAGTATGTCCAACGATCGGGCGCGGTTGTTGGTGGAGCGGTTCGGGGATTTAGGGACAAGGGGACAAGGAGAGGGGGAGACAAGGGGACAAGGGGATACGGAGATGAGTGTCGCGTTGTCTTCTTCCCCAGGCGATCTCCCGACTGGAGAAGATACCCGGTCGGATGGCAGCGCGACACTCAATCGTGCCGATATCGAAGCCGAGTCCGGGTCTCGTGTCGATCGCGGTGTCGAGGCTCCCACCACACAAGGATCGGTAAACCTCAATCCAGCCGTGTCCTCGATGAGCGAACCGACTCCCTCCCTCTCAGCCTCTCCAGAGAGTGACATTCCCACCGAACAGGGACTCAATCAAGGCAAAACCTCTGCCAGGCAAGCCACTCTCCCCGTCCCCTTGTCCCCCCGTCCCCTTGTCTCTTCCTCTCCAGAAAGTGAAAACGCAGCCGTCGAGTCGCCCCGTCCATCTCCAGAAACGGACGCGATCGCCTGGCTCGCACCATCAACCCTAACGCCCCACCCGCGCCACCAACAGATTTATGGGGACGAGGATATTGGCGAGCTCGTCGATCGCATCCGCGCTTCTAATTGGTTGCGCCCCCTCGTCGTCACCCCCAAAGGGACGATCGTCAGTGGGTGCAAGCGCTGGCGAGCCGCCTCGATCCTCGGGATCGATCGCGTTCCCGTCGAAGTGAGACAATTCGAGAACGCCGCCGCCGAACTCGAAGCCCTGCTCGAAGACAACGCCGCCCGCCCCAAAACCTGCGAGCAGAAAATCCGAGAAGCCAACTCCTGGAAAGAGATCGAAACCCGCAAAGCCAAGCGCCGCCAGCAAGCCGGGAGTCGCTTAGAAGAAGCCGACCTAATGAAAATATTTTCACAAGGGTCTCGAGGTAGCGTCCGGGACATCGTGGCGGCCAAAGTGCAACTGGGGTCGGGATTGACCTACAGCAAAGGGGCCAAAGTGGTAGCCCAGATCGATAATGCTCTGTCTCGTGCAGATGAGGCGATCGCCGGGGCGTGGCGCAAGCTACTGAACGAACAGAGTATCGAATCGGCCCATCGCTTGCTGAAATTGCCCCCGGCGTTGCGCGATGACATTCTCCATTTAATTGCCACCGGGGTCGCCGAAAACCCCAAAGAAGCGCGACGGCTGCTGGCTGAAGAACGTGGGGACGGGATGTTTCAAGAGGGAGATATCGCGATCGTCCGCATCGATCCGGCGCTGACTCTGGGGGCGACGGAAACCCGATGGAACGGCTGTTGGGGCCGAGTGCGTTCGGTAGAACGAGGCGGGGTTTCGATCGACTTGGGTGGAGAAGTGTTGTTTTTGGGCGTGGCCGATTTAGAAGCGATCTCGGAAATATCGGCAGATTTTCAAGAGGTGGTCGATCGAGTTTTAGCCTTGCGTCAATTTCCCTTAGACGAATTGGAAGCGGCGATGTTGGATGTGTTCCAACGGCGAGGGGAATGGAGCGATCGGCAACTGGCGTATTTAGAGCAAATGGAGGGGTTTTGGTTGCCGCGTAGCTAACAAGAATTGACTGAAAACGATAAAATATTTACATAACCCGAGAGCCAAGAAGGAAATAAACTACTTTCGAGAACACCATTTCTGATAATTCATTTCCATGAAAAACGTCGAGGGCGTAGGGTTAGAAAATCTCTCCCATTCCCTGGCTCTGTCGGAACCCGTTCCCCTCTCGAGGCATCCGGCACGGGTGTATTTGGCTAGTTTGGCTCCGGGATCGCGCCCGACGATGAAGCAGTCTCTCGATACGATCGCCGCTTTGCTCACCGGGGGACATTGCGATGCCGATACCTTGAACTGGGGGGCGTTGCGCTACGAACATACGGCGGCGGTACAGTCCCACTTGCTCTCTACTCGCGAGTCCACAACCGTCAAAAAGATGGTGTCGGCTCTGCGGCGGGTGCTGGCCGAAGCTCGCAAGTTGGGGGTGATGGAAGCTCGCGACTACGAAACGGCTGTTGACTTGCCTGACATTAAAGCGGCCAAGCGCTTGCGGGGACGGGCGCTGTCGGCCGAGGAAATCGGGCGGTTGTTTGCGGTATGCGATCGCGATGCCAGCGCGTTAGGGGTCAGAGATGGAGCCTTGATGGCCGTTTTGCGAGGGGCGGGGTTGCGACGAGCCGAGGTGGTGAAGTTGCGGCTGAAGGATTTCGACGAACAGACTGGGGCCTTGGAAGTGTTGGGAGGTAAGGGGGGGAAAGATCGGCGGGCGTACTTGCCCGAAAGCGCTCTGTCGCGGGTGTCGCGGTGGCTCGATCGTCGGGGACGGCGACCGGGGGCGCTGCTGTGTCCGGTTCGCAAAGGCGGGGCCATCGAGATTCGCCACATGACCCCCCAGGCGGTGTTGTTAATCGTGCAGAAACGGGCGCGACAGGCGGGGGTGGAGTCGTTTTCCCCTCACGATTTTCGGCGCACCTTCTGTTCGGATTTATTGGATGCGGGAGTCGATATTGTCACGGTGCAAAAGTTGGCGGGACACGCTTCGCCGATGACGACGGCCAAGTACGACAGGCGGGGGGAAGCGGTGAAGCGACGGGCGGTGCAGCGATTGGAGATGCCGCCGGGGTAGGAATGAGGCAGCTACCGAGTGGGTAGCTGCCCAGTCCCGACGATCGCCGTTACCGTTGCTTCGAGGCGGAAATTTGTTCGGCGCACAGCGCAATGGGCAAGACAAAGACGTATTCCGAGAGTTTTTGGTTGGGAGGATGTCCCAATTTTACGGAGCCATTGTTTCCCTCTTCCGACGGGCGACCGTTTTCTCCTTGAGCCGAAACCGGAAGGAAATAAACGTTGTCTTGACCGAAGGTATGAAATAAGTTGTCAATCAATCGGACTTTCAGTACCTGGTTGAGAGCCATCTTCAGAGGTTGGGAGTCCGGATCGTCTCCTAAAGCATCGCCAATGTTTTGAAGGCATTTCATTGACGTTTGAGAGATCTGTGTGGCGATTTGCTTTTGGTCGGCAACATTTTGATTGGGAGCCAATTTAGATCCCGTGCCAATCAAAGAAGAGAGTCCAGCAAAAGAATCGGTTTGGTAGTGGCGAGAGGCAACCAAAACTTGTTGGTTTTGCAGGAACTGGTACAAGGGCGTGAGGAAAAACTGCCCGTCGCCCTCTTCGCTAACGAATAGATCCGCTTTAGGAACAACGCAGATGAAGTTCGTGTTTTTGAGCCGATCGCCCTTTTGGGAGCGCAAATCTTGCAAAAGTTTCTGAAGCAGTTGCAGTTGAGACACCTCAGCCCGATTCTGACGAGACTGGGACAGGCGAATGTAATTATCTTGCATCGGCTTCCAAGTTTTTTCCTCGTCGCCGTTAATCAGCTTCTCGCGGATGCAAGGTTCGATGGACAAGTCAAAGAAGAAAATCACGGTCTCTGCATTTTTGAGAATTCGCAAGACAGCCGGATCCGAACCTTCTTCCGTTAAGCTGCGGGCAGCCACTTCTCCGGGAATGTCAGTAAATACGAAATGAGTGGTTTCGTAAGCATCCGTTGGAAACTCCAACGCTAGTTTAATACTTTGCCGCCATCCTTCTTTGGTGGGACTGGGCATTTGACCGGCCCAATAGCGACCGTTCAAATGCTTCATTTGGGCTTCATCGCTGGGAGCATCAAAACTGATGGTTGCCCCCATAGCCGCCACGTAGTTATAAAAGGCTGTAAAGCCCGTGAGCATGACTGTCGATTTGCCCGTACCCGGACTTCCCAACAGAATCACCGAATGCGTTTTGCCCTGTTTGGGATACCAGTTACATCGGTATGGCTAACCGGATCGATCTCCAACTCTTGTCCTGGTTTCGGCGCAGAAGAAAGAGCACTGGCTGGCCCGTTACAAGCAAAATGAACGAACTGGGTCACTTGTTGGCTAAAATTTTGCACCAGTCGCTCGACGGTAATCGAGGAACTGTTCTCCGAGCCATCGTTGCTGACTAGATTATTTCGTTCTTGACGCATGGCTTTAACAAAATTTTCGTCCCAACCTAAATTGGCATTGCTCAGTACCACTTCGGAGCAAAGAAGTTGGTGAAATTGCTTGGGCGAAACAACGGTAATCCGAGGCAAGGTAAAGCAAACGTTGCTTTTGATGCCTAAGTCCTTAACCGTTTCTAAGTGATTTTGACTTTTGTGACCTAACAAAATGGCGAGGACGAACTGAACTCGGAGAATGCCTTCTTCCAGGTGGGGGAGGTGAGCAGCATTGACCTTTTTCGCCAACTCTAGCAGTTGAGTAAAATACTGCTGCAAGCCCGGACAGATCTCTTCGAGAAGTAGATCGATTTGTTGGGGCTGCGTACTGTATTGTTTCATCCACCGAGCGACAAAATTCTGCTCGAAAATTAGATCGACGAGGGAACCCGATAGAGAACGCGGTTCTAAACCAACAATCAAGTTTTCTTGCAGTTCTTTGCAGGTTTTCTCAATGATTGTCGAGTCGGCATCAGAATCCTCGATCAGTTGACTAACTTCGCTGTGTCGTTTCAAGGCGTAGAAAATCTTCACCCACTCGAAATAGTCGATATTCCCCATATAGCGATCGATGACTTCTGCCCCTGGGGTTCCCCGGTGAATGCCGTTGTCTTTCATCGTAGGTCGATTTGAGCGTCGTGGGACAGGAAATAGTTCCCCAAACCAAAGGCGGCGGCGGCTTCCATTAACTGAAAGCGAATTTGGGCTTCGTAGCTGTTGGCTAGGGCCGCATTGGGGGCGAAAATGGCGCTGCTGGCAACGAGGGCGATGGCGGATTTGGCAATGTTGTTGAAGTTCATGGTGACGTTCCAAATGGTTGTTGGTGTGCTTCTGTAGTCTTATCGGGAGAGAATTGAAAATTATGCAGGGTTCAGCGCGACCAATCTTGAATTCGTTCTCGCGCCCTAGAAATGGCGGTACTGTTGTCAAGGGAAGCGACGACAACTCCGTACAGCAAGCCGAGGTTGCCGGTCATGGCATCAGCTTTCTCTTCGTTGGGTTCGCTGGCATAGATACCAATCCCTAACACCATTGCACCGAGGAAAAACCCGGCTAAAGGCAGCCAACGGCGGGTATAGAAATAGCTAGCAGGGGGTAAGAGAATGCCAAGTAGAGCCGCTAGCCAAATCTGGCGTTTGGATAGTTTCACCACTCGGGCTAAGTCTTGGCGATCGAGGTTACGGTTGATGTCTTCGAGTTGCGTTTTCAGGTTGTTGTCGGGTTCGGGGGACATAACAGCCTCCAAAATGGTTGTTTTGTGAATTGAGAGCGGTTAGGTTTTAGGAGTAGGCGGGGTTAAAAGTAGACCGAGTTGACGGTTTCTCCATCGCCCGAGGAGGGGACATCGTTCGATTCGTTGCTGGCCTCGAGTAGGTCTCGGGCCGCTTGGCAGGTTTGGGAAATACTGCCAACAATGGTGATGGCTTTCGTTTCGTCGCCCTGTATCAGTCTGTTGAGGGCGGCGATCGCCCCTTCCATACAAGTGCCTACAGTGGTGATGCGATCTTGCTGCTGACTAAGTTGTGTCTCCAGTTCGCTAATGTGCTGTTGGCGATCGCGCAGTTGTTGCTGCAAGTCGTTGGCTTCTTGTTGCAGGCGATCGCGATCCTGGAGTTGCGCTTCGAGTTCGCTGACTTGTTGGCGCAGTTGGTCGCGTTCGCTGGCGATGGACTCGCTGGCTGCGACTTGTTGCTGTAGGTGTTGGACTTGCTGTTGCAGTTCCTCCGTGCCCTGGGCGATCGCGCCATCTTGGGGCTCGTTTTGGAGGCGGACGTAGAGGAAACTGCCGGCCCCAACGGTGACTCCAATGGCAATGGCTAGTCCGGCGGCGAACCAATGGGTTCCCTGGATACGAGTCATGGGGGAAACGCTCCTGAGTGCGATCGTTCGCGATAATGTCGGGAGCGGAATCTGAAAAAATGCACTATCGATGCGGGAGCGTTACAAAATTTCATATTTGGCCGGAACGCGATCGGTTCTGGGACTGGTAGAATGGGGCAAACTTTAGCGATGCGAGCCATGAAGGGCGATCGAGGGGCGATCGGATGGATAGGAGCGGCGGTGCTGGTCTGGAGCGCACCGTTTCCGGTCGTGGCGCAGGTGATTCCCGATACGACGTTGCCTAGCGATTCGGTTGTGAATGTGGATGGTGCGACCTTCGTGATTGATGGGGGAACGGCAGCCAACGGCAATTTATTTCACAGTTTCGAGGAGTTTTCCGTGCCGACGGGAGGCGCAGCGTTGTTCAATAATGCAGTGGGAATTGAGAATATTTTCAGTCGCGTTACGGGGAGTTCGATTTCAGAGATCGATGGTGTTTTAGGAGCCAATGGAACGGCGAATCTGTTTTTCTTGAACCCGAACGGGATTGTATTCGGGCCGAATGCACGGTTGGAGTTAGGCGGTTCGTTTGTGGCTTCGACGGCCGATAGCGTGGTATTTGACAATGGGTTTGAGTTTAGTGCTAGCAATCCCCAGGTTGAGTCGTTATTGGCTGTGGATATGCCCATGGGGTTGCAATTTCGAGACAATCCGGGGGATATCGTCGTTCGGGGTGAAGGAACGAACTTTCCCCCAACTGTTGAAGGAGAAACCCCAGAACAGACAATCGATCTCATAATCCAGTCTCAAACTGAATTTCTCAATAACTCAGTGGGATTGCGCGTTGAAACTGGAGAAACCCTGGCCTTAGTGGGTGGCCATATTGATTTAGATGGGGGAATTCTCAAAACGCCATCGGGACGAATTGAATTGGGAAGTGTGGGGTCAGGAGAGGAAGTTGCCATTGAGTCCCTGAACCGAGGCTGGCAACTCGACTACACGGGAGTAGCCAGTTTTCGAGATCTATCCTTAAGCCAGGAAGCTGGTGTGACGGCTAGTGGTGAAGGGGGAGGGGAAATTCGGATCCGAGGTGGGAGCGTTACCCTCAGTGGAAACACTTTAATTGTTGCCGATACCCTAGGAACTGGAGACGGAAGCGGTATCGATCTAACGGTGGGACAGTTGAGTGTTCGTGAAGGGTCAAGGATTACGGCGGGCACAGTGCGAGAGGGGAATGCCGGCGATGTCAGCATCCTCGCCAGTACAGTAGAAGTCCTCGATGGAGCTCAGTTGTCTACCTTTACCTTGGGCAGGGGGGATGGAGGAACGGTGACGGTAGAAGCCACTGATACTATCCTCTTCTCTGGGACGAACCTTGATGGGTTTAGTAGTAGTAGTGGTGCGTTCAGTCGCGTGGAACCAGGGGGGGAAGGGAATGCGGGTGGTCTCAGCATCGTCGCCAATTCGGTAGAAGTCCTCAATGGAGCTCAGTTGTCTTCGAGTACCAATGGCATGGGGGATGGGGGAACGGTGAGGGTAGAAGCTACTGACACCATCCTCTTCTCAGGTACAAACCCTGATGGGTTTCCTAGTGGTGCGTTCAGCCGAGTGAACTCAGGGGGGGGAAGGGAATGCGGGTGGTCTCAGCATCGTTGCTAGTACAGTAGAAGTGCGCGATGGAGCATTTTTGTCTTCGAGTACCAATGGCATGGGTGATGCAGGGATGGTGACGATAGAAGCCACTGAGAACATCCTTTTCTCGGGCACAAACCCTAATGGGTTTGCTAGTGGTGCGGTCAGCGACGTAAACCCAGGAGGGAAAGGGAATGCGGGTGGTCTCAGCATCGTTGCTAGTACAGTAGAAGTGCGCGATGGAGCATTTTTGTCTTCGAGTACCAATGGCATGGGTGATGCAGGGATGGTGACGATAGAAGCCACTGACACCATCCTTTTCTCAGGCACAAACCCTGATGGGTTTGGTAGTAGTGTCCTCAGTAACGTGAACTCAGAAGGGGAAGGGAATGCGGGCGATATCAGCATCGTTGCCAGTACAATAGAAGTGCGCGATGGAGCTCAGTTATCTTCAAGTACTCGTGGTATGGGGAATGGGGGAGCGGTGAGGGTAGAAGCCACCGATACTATCCTCTTTTCAGGCACGGACGCTGATGGGTTTGGTAGTGGTGCGTTCAGCCAACTGAACTCAGGAGGGGAAGGGAATGCGGGCGATGTCAGCATCGTTGCTAGTACAGTAGAAGTGCGCGATGGAGCTCAGTTGTCTTCAAGTACTCGTGGTATGGGGAATGGGGGAGCGGTGAGGGTAGAAGCCACCGATACTATCCTCTTCTCGGGTAGTGGTGCGGTCAGCGACGTGAACCCAGGAGGGAAAGGGAATGCGGGCGATGTCAGCATCGTTGCTAGTACAGTAGAAGTGCGCGATGGGGCTGTGTTGTCTTCGAGAACCTTCGGCATGGGGAATGGAGGGATGGTGAGGGTAGAAGCCAGCGATACCATCCTCTTCTCGGGCACGGACGCTGATGGGTCGCCTAGTGGTGCGTTCAGTCGCGTGGAACCAGGAGGGGAAGGGAATGCGGGCGATGTCAGTCTTGTTGCCAGTACAGTAGAAGTTCGTGATGGAGCAGCGTTGTCTTCAGAAAATGTCGCTTCCTTCAATGCACCCGATCGCGAGTTTGGTAATAACTTCCGTGCTGGTAATCTGATCGTGCAAGCTGAATCGATTCAACTGACTGACGAAGCTGCCATCATTTCCAATACCCGAGGGCAAGGTGGCAACATCCAACTTAATTCGGGGACAATTATTTTACGTCGCAACAGCAACGTCCGTACTAATGCAACGGGAACTTTCCCCGGTGGGAACATTACTATGGATACCGGTACGCTTGCTGCCCTGGAAAACAGCGACATTACCGCCAATGCTACCAATGCAGCCGGGGGCAATGTCATTATCAATACGCAAGGAATTTTCGGCACAGAATTTCGCGAATTCGAGACCCCACAAAGTGATATTACTGCGACTGGAGCGACCCGAGAATTGCAAGGAACAGTTGAAATTAACACCCCCGATGTTGATAGTACCCAAGGCATTATCGAACTTCCCCAAACCGTCACCGATCCCAGAGAACTCCTCTCGCAAAATCCCTGCGTACAGGGTGCAGATAGCGAGTTTTCAGATATTGGAACGGGAGGATTTCCGGCGGGGCCGGACGAACCGCCGACTCAGGCGGGGGTAGAAGCCAGTTGGATCGAATTCGACACGGACGATCGCCCCGAGCCCACGACAACCCTATCCTCCACAGAGTTTCTCGATCGACCCCAACCCATTGTCCCGGCGCGGGGGTGGAGACTCGACGACACCGGACGAGTCACTTTTACCGCCGACGATCGCGAAACGTCGGTAGAATTGCCCGTTTCCTCCACCATTTTCCATCGCCCCGATACCGCCTGTTCCCCGAGGTTCCGCTCCGGGCCATAATTGAGTTCGCGATCGCGCCTCATCTACACTGCAACCAACGACTCCGAATTTTCCCAAGCGATCGTCCCTTCCAGTCCGCCCGATTCCGCAAAGGTTTTAGCCGCCAACAATGCCGTCTGCAAGCCCACACAGATTTTAGCCGGAAACGTCCCCAATTGCCCGCCAACAACCCGTTTTTCCACGCCCGAAGAGCGATCGCCATCGACTGAATTATAAAACTCAACGTTATCAAAAGTGGCCGTGACAATATATTTACCGTCTTCACCGCCGCCAATGGACATATAAGTATCTTCGTCAACTCCCAACGTGACTAAAGTTCGGGTTTTGCCATCGAGTTGGCCAATTGCTGCTTCAATTTGTTGCCAATTTGGGTTCTCAATGAGATCTCCTTCATCTTTGTTGCCAACCCAGTTTTCAATAGATAAATCGACGACAAACATTACTTTCTCCTTGATTTGGGTGGTTTAACGGCGATCGCCTGGCTGCCACTCGGTGCGACAATTTCTAACTCTTCTATTCCCAATTGCCAAGCCATAGAATTAACGCCTCCGCGAACGCCACAAGCCGCACAAAGGTCGCGATCGACGATTAAACGAGCTCTGCTAGCGCTAATTCCTGCATCGGCCGCTTGCTGGAACGCATCCGCTTCAGCATGGGTTTTGGTAATCGGATTCACCTTAAATTTTATATCACGAAAATCAGGATTGCTGCCAGAATTGATACCGAAAAAACTAAAACCGCCGATTTCCAGTTTGGCGATCGTGGCTCTATCCGCTTCGCTTCCAGCAGGAGGTAGATTGAGTTGCTGTCTGTACCGAGCGAGTTCGTCAAAATGCTGTTCGTTTGTCCTCTCCTCCTCAGTCTATCGCTCTATTGTAGTGCGATCGCGTTACAATCCGATCGCGCCTCGCCGCACAAGAACCATGCAAATGCCCCTTGACCTGTTCCCCGAGGTTCCGCTCCGATCCATAATAGGGTGTTTCCGTACTCTGGCAAAAACCGTGCATCCCACTCTGGCACTTCTCAGTTTACCCGCAAGCCTTCTCCTGGTTTTCTCGAACCAGGCGATCGCCCAACTTCCCAACCCCAATACGCCGCCACCGCCCGATCGCCTTCCCACCGATTTTCCCGATCGCTTCGACCCTGCTTTCGATACTGACATTTTCCCCGAACCTCCGGTTTCACCCGATTCCGAAGACTCCGATCGTCTAGAAATCGAGATCGAGGGGTTTGAATTTATCGGCAGTACCGTCTTCGATGAAGAAGATTTTACCGCCCTCAACGAACAATTGCAAGGGAGATTGCTCGGCGTTCCCATCACCTTCGATCGACTCCTAGAAATTGAAGCGATCGTCGGCCAACTCTACCAAGCCGGTTGTGAAATACCCAACCCCTCCGAAACCGAGGATACGGAAAGCGACGGCGACTCTCAGTTGCGATCGCTGCTGCAACAACTCAATCCCGATGGCTGTTACATCAATTCGGGAGCCGTTCTCGTCGCCGGAGACGAATTCGATCTCGATACGGGGATTGTTCCTGTGCGAATTATTGAAGGTCGCGTTGAGGAAGGCGATCTCGATATCAAGATTGAAGGTCTCAGAGAGAATTATATTCGCAGCCGCCTGCAACGAGCCTTACAACCCCTCGATCGCAATGCTTTACTCGAAGCCTTACAATTGCTACAACTCGATCCGCGCATCGAAAGCATTTCCGCCCGACTTTCTGAAAGCGGACGCTCCGATCGCGCCGCTCTCGATATTATCGTAGAAGTCGCCGATACTTTCAATACTCGCCTGTTTGCCGACAACGGACGCGCACCCACCGTCGGCACGTTTCGCCGAGGTGTCGAACTGAGCGACAACAACCTTTTTAATATCGGCGATCGTCTCAGTTTATCTTACACCAATACGGCGGGAAGTCACGCCGCCGATGGCAGTTATACCTTCCCCCTCAACTCCCGTAACGGAACCCTGAGACTGGCAGCAGGACTCACCGATACCGCAGTCATTGAAGAACCTTTCGATCGCGTGGATATTGAAGGAAATTCCCGTTATTTCGAGTTGGGTGTGCGTCAACCTATCGTTCTCACCCCAAGCACAGAATTCGCCTTGGGGCTGACCGCTTCCCGCCAAGAAAGCGAAAGCACTCTGTTAGGAGATCCCTTTCCTTTATCCGCCGGAGCCAGCGACGATGGCGAAACTCGCATTTCCGCACTTCGCTTTTTTCAAGACTTTACTCGCCGCACTCGCAGCGATGTTTTTGCCTTGCGTTCTCAGTTGAGTTTGGGGTTAGGAGCCTTCGATGCTACAGTGAATAACGAGCGTCCAGATAGCGAGTTTTTCGCTTGGCGAGGACAAGCTCAGTACGTGCGTCGGTTGTCGGGAAGTACGCTACTTTTCTTGCGTTCCGACCTGCAATTTGCCAACGATGCCCTCATGCCATTAGAGCAGTTTGGCATTGGTGGCTTTCGCAGCGTTCGCGGCTACCGTCAAGATTCGTTGTTGACCGATAATGGCATTTTTACATCCGCCGAAGTGCAAATTCCGTTGTTAGAAATTGCTGACCTAGATGGACAGTTACAACTTGCCCCGTTTGTTGATTTTGGTGTAGGTTGGAACAATGCCGAGAGTGAGGATCCCGACCCCAATACTTTAATTGGTTTGGGGATTGGATTGCAGTGGCAAATGGGCGATCGCTTTTCGCTGCGCTTGGATTGGGGGATTCCTTTGACCGATGTAGAGTCCAACGATGAAACTCTACAAGAAAATGGGTTTTACTTCTCTGTAGACTACAACCCATTTTAGTTGCTTTGACTCAAGCAAGGTTAGCAATTTCGCTGTCGTTGATGACGATATAATCCCCTCGATAGTACCGTTCGGCGGCTGTTAGCATTCCGTTAACTAGCCAGCGATTGATGCCTGCGGAAACGGCTCCACCGAAAAATGGAATCCAGCCAACTCCGGCTTTTGCTGCCAATTTAGTGACAACTTTCGTAGCGGCTTTAGAAGCAGCTTTGGCGGCCAATTTACTGCCAAATTTTGAACTGCTTTTGAGAACGGCTTTCCCTACCAGTTTGCCCGCCATTTTTGCTGTCAATTTTCCCGACACTTTAATTCCCACTTTACCAACGGGAACGGTGACGGCGGTTTCTGCTAAGTCCGTCCACAACGCTAGAATCATATTCATGTCGCGATCGTAGTCTACTTCTCGCCCGAGAATATGTCCAATTCCGAAGCACCCCAAGGCTCCGACACGCCCGCAAAAGGCAATGTCAGGAATAATGGCAGCTAAACCAACCGGCCCGCCGATCGCTCCAGTTAAAGCCCCAGAAGCAATCACTTGAGCGAAGCATTCAAACCGCCATTCTTCTACAGTATAGTTCTTCATTTTGCGCTCTAAGGCGCGACGTTCTTGGGATGTACCGACGTTGCCCAAGTTTTTGAAGATTTCAGCGATGTTGTCTTGTACGCTCATGGTAGGGTCTCCGTGAAGTCTCGTTGTCTAGTCGGGAGCGATTTGAAAATTTATGCAGGGGACGAGAAAATTTATTGGCTGAGGGGGCGATCGCCAAACGGTTCCATGACCGGAGGACAAGGAATTCGTCCCTCGGGCGTTTCTACATCGCAGTCGGCGGCGTTGCTGGCTGGTGCTATACTGAGAACAACGGCTAGAATGCCGCCGCGTAACAAAGTCTGTACCGTTCCCCAAGATTGGGAGGGTTTAGAAACGTTGGTTCCCCGATTCATAGGATTGTTTTCCTTGTGTGCTTCACTGGGGTATCGGGAAAGGAACGAGAAATTATGCAGGTTGTCGGGGACGATCGCGGAAATTTCAGGGATGCTAACAAGCTCGATCGCTGTTCTGGTGAAGGTTTGAGCGAGCGAGGCTTTTACGGAAAGGCGATCTTGCGTATAATGAGATCGGTTATAATCCTTACAAGCGCTCCCATATATCCTCAAAATAGTGACACTCTAATCCCGAAAACTATCTGTGTCCATCCTATTTATCTGTGGTTGCAATGACTCAAAGCACTGAAAAAATCGTTCTCCCCCCTCCCTTTCCCGACCACACTCAACTACCGGAGTCTGATGGTACGTTCGTGAAAAACTTTCAAGAACATCCCCAAAGCATTATTCTCACCGATTCCATTACTCCGGTTTTAGATAGAGTTCATCCCGACGGACAATACGCGATCGGACAAGATTGCGGCATCTATTGGCGAGAAACGCAGCCACCGGAAGCGGGAGCGGTTGCCCCAGATTGGTTTTATGTCGGGAATGTCTCGCCGAATTTAGACGGAAAAGTTCGACGATCTTATGTGCTGTGGCGCGAATTTATGTCGCCGTTAATTGCTTTAGAATTTTCCAGTGGAAATGGTGACGAGGAGCGAGACAAAACCCCGTTATCGCGATCGAACTTAGATCGAGGTCGCAAACCGGGCAAGTTTTGGGTCTACGAAAACATCATCAAAATTCCCTACTATGGCATTTTTGTCATCAGCACGGGGAAACTAGAAATGTATAATTTGGCCAACGGATGTTCTTATCAGAAGATGGCTCCGAACAATCGCGGCCACTACCCAGTTCCCGCTTTGGGTGTAGAATTGGGATTATGGCAGGGAAGCTATCAGCATCAGACGCAACTGTGGTTGCGATGGTGGGATAGCGAGGGAAACCTGTTGCTGACTGGGTGGGAGCAAAATCAGTTAAGTTTGCTCCATGTGGAACAACAACGAGAGCGAGCCGATCGCGAACAGCAACGGGCCGATCGCCAACAACAGCGAGCGGAGCAACTGGCCGCCCGCTTGCAAGAACTGGGTATCGATCCGGACGCGATATGATATAATTTCTGTCATCTAGATTCGCGATCGCCATTGGGGCCATGCCATCACAAGTCGCTACTATTGCCATTCCCCTCATGGGTGGAGTGCTGTTGGGAGTTCTACCCGCATCAGCACAACTGGTTCCCGACGCAACATTGGGAAACGAAAGCTCGATCGTGGTTCCGGGGGGCCAAATTGAGGGACTGGAGAGCGATCGCGTTGATGGGGGAGCGTTACGCGGCCCCAACTTGTTCCACAGTTTTCAAGAGTTTAATATCGATGAGGGACGGGGAGCCTATTTTGCGAACCCGGTTGGAGTTGAAAATATTCTCACTCGCGTCACCGGGAACAATCCCTCGAATATCCTGGGGACGTTAGGCGTTCTCGGGGATGCGGATTTGTTTTTTATCAATCCCAATGGCATTGTTTTCGGCCCCAATGCTCGCCTAGATTTGGGTGGATCGTTTGTGGGATCGACGGCGGATGGGTTGTTGTTTGACAGTGGATTTGAGTTTAGTGCCAGTAACCCGCAAGCACCGCCGTTGTTGGTGACGGATTTGCCGATGGGGTTGCAGTTTCGCGACAATCCGGGAAGTATTTTGAATTCTTCCCAAACGACAAATTCTGATGGATTGATTGTTGGTTTACAAGTCCAATCTGGAAATACATTAGGCTTGTTAGGGGGAGATATTGTTTTAGACTCGGGTAATTTAACTGCATTTGACGGTCATATTGAGTTAGCTAGTATTGTTGGAGAAAATTCCGTTAATATAACTTTACTTGCTAATCCATTTACAATTGGTTTTGATTATACGAATATTGACGAGTTTGGAGATATTCAATTATCTTTAACATCTGTTGTAGATGTAAGTGGCTTTGGTAGGGGGAATATTTTTTTATGGGGAAACAACATCTTTTTATTAGATGGCTCGATATTGTTGTCAAATAATGAGGGTGGTTTTGAACAGGGACTAATTTATGTTAGTTCTTCCGGTCGATTAGAACTCTCTGGTATAAGATTGTCAAATGACGATCTGGCAATTGGCAGTTCTATCTCAAGCAGTTCGCAGCAAGAAGGGAGAGGCGCAAATATTTTTGTTGAAGCATCTGATTTAAGGTTATTAGATGGAGGTCAAATAGCCGCCGTCACTGGAGGGTTAGGTGATGCTGGTAATATAACGATTAAATCAGAAAATATTGAAATAATCGGCGCTGATCCTAGCCGTATATTCACCCCAAGTGTTATTTCTTCATCTGTTCTACCTGGTGGGATTGGTGATGCAGGATCGGTACAAATTGAAACTGAACGTTTAATTATTTCTAGTGGCGGAGATGTACGGGCTTCAACCTTTGGCTTTGGTAATTCTGGAGATGTTGCTGTCTTTGCTTCTGATATCCAGTTGAGTGGTATTTCTTCTTCTATTTCGACAAGTGCAAATAGTATTTCTGGTTTTGCAGGTAATTTGATGATTCAAGCCGATCGGGTGTTTGTTAGTGAAGGCGCAGAAATATCTACTCGATCTCAAGGTCAGGGAGATGCAGGGAGCATTTTTATACGGGCCAATCACGTAAATCTTACTGGTAGAAATGGTTTAGAAAATCCGAGTGCGATTTCTAGCCGGGTTACACCAGGAGCGACAGGTAATGGTGGAAATATTACAATTGAAGCATCATTGCTCAGTATTCGTAATGGTGCTTCAATAGATTCAAGTATGTTTGGATTTGGCAATGCTGGTGATATCAATATTGAGTCTTCTGATGTAGTAGTTGATGGTTTTTTGGATCGTCCTAGTGGTATTAGCACAGCTATTTTTGAGGGGATGGGAAAAGGAGGAGAATTGCACATAAATACAGAACGGTTGCAAATTTCAAATGGAGCCCAAGTCGGCTCAGGTACTTTTGGTATCGGAGATTCTGGAAATGTGATTATTGATGCTAGCAGCTTTGTGGAAATTATAGGAATTGGATTGATTGCAAGTTCTCTTGAGGCTGGTGCTGTAGGTACTGCTGGTTCTATTATAATTGAAACACCGAGATTAAGAATTGCAGATGGGGGCGAAATCTCATCTGCAACTTCAGGGTTTGGTGATGCAGGATCTATAAACATATTGGCGGATAATGTCACCGTTACGGGTATAGCTTTATCACCACAAAGAAATGCGAGTAATATCAGTGTAGGTACACAAACACAAGCATTGGGGAATGGAGGTCAAATTTCGATCGATGCTGAGGTTCTGAGTGTGTCTGATGGTGGGAGAATAGCCACCGATGCTCGTGGCATTGGTAATGCAGGAGATATTACAATTACGGCTTCTGATATAACGGTAGAAGGACTAAACTCTGAAACTGGCTTTCCTAGTTTATTCGGACTCAATATTAGTCCAAGTGCTAGAGGTCGAGCCGGAGATTTGATCGTGCAAACTGAACGTATAAGGGTTTTAAGTGGAGGACAGATAGCAGCAGCCACAGAAGGGAATGGCCCTTCTGGAAGCATTAGTATATTGGCTGACGATTTAGTTCAAGTTGATGGTATCATTGATGAACTACAAATTCCTAGTACAATATCTGTATCCAGCCTCAGCGATTTCGTTGCAGGTAATTTAATGATTGATACTAATAGACTAATTGTTAGTGATGGTGCTGAAATTTCTGCAAGGGGAGATTTTTTTGGGAGAGCCGGAAATCTGTCTATTCAGGCTAATTTTATACGACTACAAGATGGAGCCAATATTGGTGCTGCTGCTTTGCGCTTTGAAGAAATTCCATTACTTGCCAATGTAACTGAACAGGGAAATTTAAGTATTGTTTCTGATGCTTTAGTTATGGAACAGGGAAGCCGAATAACAACTGACACTAGAAATGTGGAAAATGGAGGAAATATAACTATTGAGTCTGGAGTGATTGCTGGCAGAGGAAACAGCGATATTACAACTAATGCTACATCTGGTCGTGCTGGAAGGATAGAAATTACAAGTCAAGGGCTTTTAGGTATTGCTTTACGTTCAAGGGAAAACTTACAGATGCTATTGGGTACTAACGATCTGACGATTGAGAGTCCTATTGCTCTGCTAAGTAGTGATATTACTGCAATATCAGAACAAGGAGAACAACAGGATGGGCAGACTATCTTCAATACCCCCGATGTAGACAGCACCCAAGGCATTCTCGAACTCCCCGAAGCTGTAGTCGATCCCAACGAACTGATTTCCCAAAACCCTTGTACTCAAGGAACCCGCAGCGAGTTTACCGATATCGGGCGTGGGGGAAGGAGTTCCAGCCCCGACGAAGTGCCCGATCGCGAAACGATTCCCGCCCCTTGGATCGATCCAGTAACACAGAGCGATCGCCCTACCGAGACAACCGACACCCTTGCCGATCGCCCCTCCCCAGAACCGATCGTCCCGGCGCGGGGATGGACAATAACCGAAAACGGTCGCGTCGAATTTACCGCCGACGGGCCTGCTACAATCCCTCTTAGCAGCCAACCGCGTTTGTCCCACCCTACCTGCACCTCGCCCTAATCTGCCATCAGGAGGAACCTCGTGAGCCAGCGACCCCATCCCCCTCGATTCCGTCCCCTCCGCCAATTCTACAGGCGGTACGCGCTGCTGTGCCTGACGCTCCTTTTCCTGCTCTCGGTGTGGGTTCCCACCGCGATCGCCCGCATTCCCGATACCACAACCACTTACAGCCAAACCGACCCCACTTCACCCATCGATCGCGCCCGCCAACTGTACCAACAAGGGGAACTGCAAGCTGCCGAAACCCTTCTCGAACGGGCGATCGTCACCTTTGAGTCTCAAGGCGATCCCCTCAACCAAGCCATCGCCCTCAGTAACCTATCATTAATCGATCAACAACAAGCACAGTGGGAACAGGCGCAACAGCGCATCGATCGCAGTATCGATCTGTTGCGATCGCTCGATACCAACAGTTTAGTTTTAGCTCAATCCCTCGACATTCGCGCTCAGTTACAATTGACCGTCGGGCAAGCAGAAGCCGCTTTAGAAAGCTGGCAAGCCGCTAACCAAATTTATACCGAAGGCGATTGGCACGATAAAGTTCTCGCCAACCAAATCAACCAAGCCCAAGCCATGCAAAACTTGGGATTGTATCCCCGTGCCTGTCAAACCTTGTTAGAGGCTTTGGAGATTCGCCGCGATCGTCTCGAGTCTGAGGGCGATCGCGTTTTATCTCAGACTTGGGAATGTGCCCTACAACCCGGCGAACTCGACAGTTTGATAGCTCGTTTGGAGCCTCAACTACAATCCAGTTCCGTGCCTGATCATCTAGCGTTACAACTGCGGGGACTGCGGAGTTTGGGAGATGTTCTGCGAACCGTTGGCACTTTAGATGGAGAAGAGCGCAACGATATTAAAGTCGATGGGGCGATCGAACTTTTGGACTGGCTCTCTACCTCCCTAGAGAAAGTGAATGCGTTTCCCGAACAACGAGCCGCGATCCTTCTCAGTCTAGCCGACACCGAACGCGCTTTAGCCCGTCGCGCTCTCGTGCGAGAATTGGATCTGAGGGAGCCTGTTAAATCAGCTTTATCTCACTACGATCGAGTCATTGAAGATTCTGAAGGCACAGATCGAGTTCGGGCTCGTGTCAACTATCTCACACTGCTAGCTGAATTTGGTTCCACTTTAAAGGAAGAAGGAATTAATGTAGAGGAAGAAATTCAACAACACTGGAGTCAGTTGCAAGAACAATTTCGAGCGTTACCTGCCACTCAAGATGAGATTTACACGCAACTCCATCTCGTGCGCCAATATTTTCGGGGCGATCGACAGCAGAATGAAGCTGCGAATCCTTACGATTTCATTCAGTTAGCTGAAGTCGAAGAAATCCTCGATCGCACCCAACGTCAAGCGGAAACAATTGGAAGCGATCGGGCTAAAGCCTACGTTTTAGGATACAAAGGTCAACTGCAAGAAACCCGCCGAAACTGGCAAGAAGCAGAACGACTGACACAGAACGCGATCGCCTTGGCGACGCGGGAAACTGCCAACGATGCTGCCCCGGAAATTACCTATCGATTGTTCTGGCAATTGGGGCGCATTGACAAAGCGCAAAATAAACAAGAAGAGGCTCTCTCCGCTTATTCCCAAGCCTTCGATTTGCTCAAATCAATTCGCCGCGATCTAATTGCGATCGCCACTGAAAATCAATTCAACTTCCGCGATAGCGTTTCTCCCCTCTACCGTCAATTTGTCGATCTGTTGCTCGCACCGGGGAAAGAGCCAACAGTTGACAAGCTCAAAAAAGCACGGGAGGCGATCGAAGCCTTACAATTAGCCGAATTGGACGATTACTTTCAGGATGCCTGTTCGGAAGTAAAAGCCATCAATCTAGATCGAGTCGTTGATGAGGTAGAAGAAGGAACGGCGGTTATTTACTCTATCTTACTCGACGATCGCCTAGAAATTGTTCTTAAAGTTCCCGGTCAGCCACTACAGCACTATCGTACAACTTTTGATGATGTAAACATCGCGATCGACAAAATCCGAGAACTCAGAACATTGTTATTATCATCAGGGAAGCGCAACCCAATCTTTGAAGTTTCTAAGGGCATTTATCAATGGCTGATCGCTCCTATCGAAAACAGTCTCCTAGAAAACAATATTGAAACGTTAGTGTTCGTCTTAGATGGCGAACTTCGCAACATTTCGATGTCAGTTTTATATGACGAACAAAATCAAAAATATTTAATTGAAAAATATGCAGTTGTTTTGAGTCCAGGTTTACAACTGTTTCCGCCAGAATCTCTAACTGAAACTAGGTTGGAAGCTCTGACGGCAGGAATTGTCGATTCCCCTGTTTTTCAAGAACAATCTCTCTCTAGTATTCCTCGAGTTAGAGAGCAATTGGCAGAAGTTCGCTCTCAAATTCCGGTTGTAGAAGAACTCTTGGATGATGAGTTTGTCAAGCAAAACTTTGTTTTGAGTGTTGAAGAATTAAATTTTTCGGTTTTGCATTTGGCAACTCACGGTCGATTTAGTTCAAACCCGAGCAAAACTTTTATTGCTCTTTACGATCGCTTACTGGATCCCGACGAACTTGGTACGTTATTACGCAGTGCCGAGCGTCAAGAAAAGCAACCGATTGAGTTAATAGTGTTAAGCGTCTGCCAAACAGCGAAAGGAGACGATCGTGCAGTTTTGGGATTGTCTGGAATTGCCGTGCGATCGGGAGCGCGATCGACGTTGGCAACCTTGTGGAACGCTAATCAAGTGTCCACTGATAGGTTAATTGCTCAGTTTTATAAACAATTGCGTATTCCTGGCATGACAAAAGCAAAAGCTATCCAGGAAGCACAACGTTTCCTTATTGGATCTGAGGACGATCCTCATTTATGGGGCAATTTTATTCTTGTTGGAAATTGGCTTTAAGGTGTTGGTGTTAATTCAGCATTTGGAGTACAGCAAGGTAGGAAATCAGCGTCAGCAACATCCTCTAAACCCACCGCACTCAACAATTCTTCCCAACTTTCTTGAAAGTTCGTGCTATTCGCTTGCTCTGCTAACTCTTGCAAGCGATCGTACCAGAGTTGGTTCTCTGCATAGTCTCCAACTTCTGTTCGGATAACATTGGCGCTGACAAAAATTGCAGAGGGTTCCTCTTCATCCAAAGAACACAATATAGTCAATACCCATCGGTATTTTCGGTCTATTTCCAGTTGATATTCCTCTTCTTCTGGAAGATCGATGCGGATAATTCCAGCTTCATCAGGTAAGTTGAATTGAGTCCGATAGACATCAGAACCCTCCCCTCGAGCTTTTGTATCCTCCAAAACAAATTCTGCAACTTCTACATCGTCAGGTAAGTCGGGAATAACAGCGAAAAAACTAGGATGTGAAAGGGTTGTTAGACCCCAAGCCTCACCTCTGGTCAATTCTGGAACTAAAGCAACTAAATTAGAATGCTGAGAGAGGCAAGCATCCTCGTCTCCGAAAGTACCAGCCCCTTGACCTATTCCACCTGGCTGACCGTGACCGGGTGGAAATGCTGGGTGTTCGTATATAGGTACGAAAGTACCAGCCCCTTCGCCTATTCCACCCGGTTCGCCCCGACCCGGTGGAAATGCTGGATGTTCTGGTACTTGGCTAAACTCTACAGCACTGGCTTTTGTGTCTAGCCATCGAAAATATAATGCTAAACAGACAGACAATCCAATACTAGAAAACTTCCAAAGGTTAGTTTTAACGTTCATTTTTTTCTCCTAAAGAGGGTGAGCTATTTTCTTGCTTTTTGCAGTAAAGATTGACTAAAATAAGCGTACCTGCTAGCGTTAGTGCAGGTGGAATTAGGGAAATCCATAACCCTGTCGAAAAGGCGATCGCGTGAATTGCCACTAGGATAAATAGAGCAATGGAGATAGCCAGCATTGCGACTTTTGAGGTGCGTGCGTACCATCCTAGCACACTTCCTATGACTGACCACAATCCAATCCAAAGAAATTCTATCCCTTGAGGTAAAGGTCGGATAAAAGGACGACCGTCTAAAACAGCACTGAGAATCTGACTAATCATCTGTGCGTGTAAAAATATGCCAGGAATTTGCTGATTTTGACTGGCTTTGCTGTAAGGAACGATCCAGTAATCTTTGGCACTTTCTGCTGTTGTACCAATTAAAACAATTCGATCCTGAATAAAATTTTGTGGGACTCGGTTTTCCAGAATGTCTCTTAGTGGTACTGAGTCTACAATATCTGTTAAGGATCCTTTATGAATGCTGTAGTTGAGCATCATTTGGTATCCACCACTATAATACTCGGAATCTTGATAAGCACCGATTAGCATATTGGATAAATCGAATGTTACCGGGCCGAGTTGTACCCGATCGTCAGATACTTGTTGGAGGTGAATATTTTCTTGTGATAGGTAGTTTTCAGCCAATACAATTGAAAAACTCTGGTAGGTAGGACAAAGGGAATCAGGAGCTAGATCCAAGGTCAGTAGATGGCGACGAACAATATCGTCTTTATCCCTTAGAACGTTACTAAAGGTGACGCGATTTTCTTCCACCTCTGGAGGAAAACCAATTCCAAGAGCCTCCTTAGTTTCCCTTTTGCAAATTACAAACAAGTTATGAAAATCACGTAAAAATTGGGCAAGATTACTGTTGTTGCTAGAAGCTGGAAAATTTCGATAAATATCTAGACCAATAATTCGGGCTTGATTTTGTTGTAAATATTGTAACGTTTGCTCTAGCGCATCTTCTGAAAGCGTCGCTCGCCCTTGAAATTCCATGTTCTGTGCTTTTTGATATTCAATATCTTCTTCAGTGATTTTAATGACCAGAAGCCGATCGTCTTTATAAAGTTGAGTTGATTGTAAGCGCGATCGCATGACCCAATCGTATGCGTTGAGTTCCCAAGTTTCCAGCCATCCTTGATGGCGGATTCCTAACACGGCAGCCGTAACAACAATAGGCACGATCGCCAGTTTCTTGAACGATCGTTTTGGGGGTTTGTGTCCGCGATCGAAGTCTTTCCATAAAGGCAAATCGACACTAGGATTCCTAAAAATTAGGGGTAGCCAAGTCGAACTGGGCCAGTAGTTCGGTTCGTAATCTTCCAATCGTTCTCGAGCGCGGCGAACTGCAACGGTCAGCGTTTCTCCTCCAGTGTAAAATCCCAGAAAATCTTTTAAGAACTGCTGTGCCACGCGATCGTCTACGGGTTCTCGCATGACAATAATAACCGGAACTTGTAAATCGACTAAGTTTTCGGCAATTCCCAAACCTTGACAAGAATTGAATATTGCAAGTTGCAGTCCGTTCGAGGCCGCTTCTCGAACAGAATTTTTGAAGTCTGCTATTGTTACACTTTGAGATTCGTCAATATAAATTTTACCCGCACGGTTTTCAGTTGTGCTGTGTCCGCTAAATACAAAAACATCCCACCCTTGACGATCGCGTAGCTGTTTGAAGAAATTACTGACTACAGGCTTTTCAAGTAAGGATAGACTGATTGAGTTAGACTCTTCCAAGCGCTGCAATTCTACGCGATCGGGAGAGCAGTCAATTCCTCGATCGTTTCCCATCACAGCCAAAATATTGGGCTTTTTCCTGCTCACAATTTTAGGTTTTTCGATTGTGCGTTGATAGATTAAGGGAGCAAATGTCACCTCAATGTCGCGGTTATTTTGTAAAATATCCCAAACGTGCCAAGGTAACTTGTAGAGAAGCAAGTTATCTGTGCGAATAATTATATCTTTGCAAGAGCCGATCGCTTCCCTCAAATGTTCTCGAATCGTTGCCCAGTTAGAACTGGAGAATTTTAACCAGGCTTGCATTTTCGTTTCGATTTGTTGTTGCAGCGATCGGCACGATCGCTGGCAGGCTCGTACATTAATTGATTCTTGTTGGCTCGTGGGCAAACTCTCGTCAAAATCTAAATCGTCATCGTCTTCTCCTCGGAAAAAAGCTAGGTTTTTAGAAACGGTCAATAACTGATTTAGGTTTGATTGTAAATCTTGGTACAGATCTGGAAGTTGGGGGCAACTCGGTAATTGACCGACTTGCCGTCCCAGATGAGTGTCAATTGAAACATCAAATTCCGTCTTGAAAGTTCCTCGGATAGTTAATACAATTTTGTTGCTCATGGCTGTCTCCCTTACAAAAACAAAGGATAGAGAAGTATTGTCAATGGGTAGAACAATGGACAATATTGACCTACCCACTCACGGTTTAAATCAAGAAATATTCCTCCACAACGTTGACTTCATTCAAAGAGACGATCGCTTGGAAGCGAGTCCCCGGTTTGCCTTGGAAGCGGATTTGTAGGAGTTCGCTGTTTTCCCCATTGTCAAGAAGAGATTGTGCGGTTTTGGTTTTCCCGGATTCCGATGCGATCGTTACACTCAACCCAGGTGGAAGTTGGGGACGATCGTCTATCGCTCGCACTTGAATCCAGACTCCTACTTTATCATCTACTCGTGGCATCAGGTAAACTGCCATAGCGAGGTGACGACGAGAAAGCTCCATTTCAAGCTCGATTGCTTTTGCCCGCCGAACGCTAGCTGCGGGATGGTTGGGGGCTAACTGTTCTAAACTGAATGCAGCTTCCCAGCGAGTTTCCTCATCTTCAGCCGTGCGAGCGATACGGCTCAAAAGCTCGATGGCTTCTGCACTTTCGGCTCCGATTTCACCGAGGACGCGGATTGCATTGCGACAACTTTCTTCTTGTCCCGGTCGATCTAAAGTGTTTTGGATGTGTTGGCTGAGATCGGCAACAGTAATGGGATTGCTCTTGAGATGGGGAGTGCTAGGCCCTCCTCGAACGCCTAGAACCGTTACCGGATAATTGGCTGCCAACTCTTCTAAAGTTTGCCATCCTTCTACAGCGCGATCGATAAACCACTGACTCAAACGCATGACACCGAGAGATTCTGGTTCGGGAGTTCCTTGTGGTTCCACGCGCAACTGATAGAGTCGCTGCCTTAAATTCTGATTGGAAAAGAAGGCCGCCCATTGGGGAAACGGAACGTCTAATCGCGGCGATTCCTCCATATTTTGACACAGAGTACCTAATAATTGCTCGGCTTCGGTTGCAGACAGTTGAGGGATAGGCAAAATATCTGGTAGAGGTTCAGGACAAAGTTCCAGGGAGACCCAGAGAGCGCTGAGATCGTCCATTGCCGCATCCCTATCTAAAACATAAGTGCGATCGAGAGCATTATACTCCCCTTCCTGTTTCAGTTGAGCGTGAGTTGTAAATCCCCAAGCTCTGAGAACGCCATCTTCAGGTAAAATTTGAACGGCGACGTAGTAGCTAGCAGCAAGTCCAGGAATGTCAACCCATTCTTGGGGAACGTACAAGGCTTCCGTTTCAATGGTCATCTGTGGAATTAAGGCGATGCGGCGATCGTTGGCAATAATAATGCTGCCATTAACAAATTCCCACAGAGATGATGTCAGGGATTCCCCTAGCCATATAGAAGGAGATTCGGGCAATTCTGAATCTTCGTCGCTCCAAGCCTCAATTAGCGCTCTTAAGGTTAATTGATTGAGATAAGCATTCCAACAAGAATCGGCGTTGGAATATCCTTGAGATGCCGTCCACACTTGTTGGCAATCGGCTTCGCTTAGCGGTAAGCAAAGTTGGTGAGGATAAGTGAGTTGTAGTTCGTCAAGTCGCTGCATGGTGTTTACTCCTTTGTTTGTTTTAGGTTAGTGCGTTCAACCGAACGGTTGACAGCCAAGACGTAACTTGTTTGGGAAAGGCTTTTTTAGATGCAGGTAATCCATCTAAATCGCAGTCGAACCCCGATTTTTGAAGCTCGCCTTGGTAAACCTGTTGTAGGTCGCGTGCTAGCTGCTGTTCGATCCGTTTGAGTCGCTGGCGACTATCTTTTGGAGATTGCGAGAACTCTTTCGAGATCGTCTCAATCGCTAACTTTTCTTGTTCGCCACATTCCCATAATATCGCATCCCAACGCTTTAGCCACCCAACTTCAGGTTGAAAATTTTCCTGAAGTAGTATTTTGAGATGTTCCCAAACTTCTTCTTTGAGGACATCTTCGATAGTCTGAGCGTGCAGAGGTGCTAAGTAGCGACCAATGAGTTCCGTTGTCAGTGTTAAGTTGAGCGTCTGTTGCATATGAGTAACAAAATCTTTCAAAAGGCGTTTTTTGATCTTTTGTTTTTCTCTGGAAACTTGATACTGCTCTAAACCTACAATTATTCCGACATCAGTTTGCGTTAGCCCGATACCTACTTCTAGCTTAAGAATCCATCGATCTATCGTGGGTGAAATTTCAATTTGCGAACGCACAAATAAGCGAAGTGCTGATGGCGCAACATCACCGATCGCTTCTTGGTAATCTTGAGGATCCATAGGCTGGATAGGACTTTCTAAGTCTGCCTGTTCGATATCCGTTGCAGTTTCCATGATTCGATCCTTGTTTCGTACAGAATCGGCGCAAGTCTCGAGGTATTCCTGGACGCGATCGCCATCTAGTTCGGGCACAATTTCAGGATACGGACGCTGGCGGTTGTAGCGATCGGCGATCTTTTGTAGTTCGCCATCGGTAGGCGGCCAGGGGTGTCGTTTGATTTTGGGCGGCTCTTGTCCTCCCCGATTGACAACGACTTTACAATAGATATTCCATACTAGAATATACTGAAAATGTTGGGAGGTTTGCTCGACAATTTCTTGTAAGTCATGAAGTCGATCTCGGACTCGCTCTTCGCTTAAAGAAATCGAAGATGTTTTCTGATTGTAATTCTTCTCAATGGAAGATATCTTTTTTTTATTTTCTTTTTTTTTGCACAGCTTTTGAATCGAGATACTAGGATCTATATTCCCGTTCTCCACATTCTCCTTGTAAGATTGGGAAATTTGTAAATCTGCTTCAACTGGATTTGATTTTGATTCGATCCGTCTTAAAAGATCGCAGAGTTCAGTTTCTGAAACCATTAACAAGTTAACCTTGAATACGCCATTAGACTCTAGAGCATCCTCCAATGCTTTTTGTCCGGTCATTTTGAGAAGCCTGCCCTTTGTATATTTGCATTTTTCATCGCCAACTCGCAATGACTCTTTAGTTAAATTTTCTAGTTGGTAACTTGCCCAGGTTGTTAGTTTACTTTTTGACGGATTGTGTTTTTTCAAAATTTTCAGCAAATTCTTAACCAGCACTTCGCTGACAATCGAAAAAGCCTCTCGTTGAGTGAGTTCGGTGAGATGAGCTTCCGCGCCCCTCAAACCTTTGATTTTTGTGCTTGCTCGGTAACAGGCTTCTTGTAAGTAGGAAACTAAATGCAACTTTGCGAATCGATCTCCAGGATCGGTTCGCAAAGTTAAACGGAACTCCCAGACCCATTCATTTTCGCTTTTGGTTATTGGGATTGCAGTTTCCTCCTCAACTCGTTGCTGTATATGTCGTCGAGCTTCTGGATCGATCGTCCATTTGACCGATCCGTTCTCTTCGATCTTGATAAAGGAAGAGAATTTTTCCAATAGGGTGGTTCGCTGGCGAAGTGGCATCAGTAAAACCTCCGGGATTGAGAAATAAGGTGGGTAGATAGTTGTCTCATGGGGGGCCGTTTAAAATTCCTGAATTAGAACTACTCACTTGTCGGGAGCATTCTGAATTATTATGCACTTTCAAGGAAACTATTAACCAATATTTGTATTTAAATAACAAAGGCTTCCGTCAAACTGACCTCCCCCAAAGCAACTTGGACGCTAAAATGTTCCCCTAGCGTACCGCTAAACTCCAACTGAATGTTTTTGCTTTCGCGGGCGATGGCCTGCATGACCGCTTCGCAAGCCTCATCGAGAACCGCTAACCGTAGATTATAAGGCAAGCACTCGCATCCATTCGTAGGATGGACTTGTACCCAAATATCCATTTCGTTCGGGTCGATCGCGGGTTGGAGTCCCACCAGCAGAGCCAAGTGATGGCCCGCACTGGCCAGATCGAGACGCTTGCGGCACTGTACGCTGCTGCCACCTCTAAAGCGTGAAGTAACCTCGATCGGTTCCCAATGAGGAGTATTGGCCCCTTAAAGCCAGGGACTCAGACGAACGGGACTCGAATGTAAAGAGGGGGGAGTCAGGGACATTATCGATAACTGGCGATCGATGCCAGTGTTGAGGATCCGCTTCTATCCTTCTATCTGTCGGAAGGGGCAGTTTTTACGGCGATCGCCCTGGTTGTTAACAAAAATTAACCTCAGTGAGAATGCCAGATGTCTGCTTGGTGTCTGGAGATGCAGGAGTAGGGGTCTGTTAGGGATATTCGGTAGCTGGCTGTCGATGGCCCCTCGCGCTTCGGCACAACTGGTTCCCGATGGAACGTTGGGGCCAGAAAGCTCTATCGTGGTTCCGGCTGTGGAAATTAACGGCACGGACAGCGATCGCATCGATGGCGGTGCGCTACGCGGTGGCAATTTATTTCATAGCTTTGAGGAGTTTAACATCGACAATGGCAGAGGCGCTTACTTTACCAATCCCCCAGGAGTTGAAAATATTCTCACTCGCGTCACGGGTAACAATCCCTCGAATCTTCTCGGGACGCTGGGCATTCTCGGCGATGCAGATTTGTTTTTTATCAATCCCAATGGCATTGTTTTCGGGACGAATGCTCGCTTAGATTTGGGAGGATCCTTTTTAGCCTCGACAGCAGATAGCTTTGTATTCGATAGTGGATTTGAGTTTAGTTCCAGTAATCTGCAAGCACCGCCATTGTTGATAACAGACTTACCCATCGGTTTGCGGTTTCGAGACAATCCGGGGAGTATTATCAATCGATCGCAACCCGGTTTAGCATTAGAGCCGGGGAACAGTTTCGCTTTCGTCGGTGGCGATCTGTTGTTTGACAATGGAGGAGCGATCGTACCGGGAGGCGCGATCGCACTTGCCAGTCTCGTATCGGGAGAAGTTGGGATCGATATCGCTGATGGTAGAATCGCGATCGCGGATTTTGATGTCTTGAATGCTGGCAATATTTCTTTTTCGGGTGATGCGATCGTCAGTAGTAGTGGCGATCGTAGTGGTACAATTCACATTCGCGGTGGAGATGTGAGATTGCGCGATCGATCTCGGATTGAGTCGGTGACGCAAAATGAAAATGGCGGCGATATTGTTGTTGAGTCTAACAATTTATCTTTGCGGCAGCGATCGGTCATTTTAACGGGAACGGAAGGTGCAGGAAATGGTGGGAATTTGACGATTGATGGTCGTAACGCGATCGATCTGATTGGTATGGGAGAAACATTGGATTTTGTTGAAAATATACTGCTGTTGGTTTTCCAGCTTTCAGATCTTGGCAATTCAACAGACAACATCGATCTGGACACAATAGGTGTCAACTTGAACGCGATTGGTAGTTTTGATAGTGGTCTATATTCTGTCACAGTTGCGAGTGGTGAGGGAGGCGATTTAAGCATTCAAACTCCGGACTTGAATATTCGCGATAGTATGATGGTGGGAGCATTCACGATTCTAGGAAGTGGTAGAGGAGGAGATATTTCTCTTCTTGTCCCTGGATACATTAGAATCATAGGTAACGCAGAAGAATTTTCAGCGAATTTTTTCAGTACAAGTATCTTAAGAACTCAAGAAGTCAATGAGGTGAGAAATGACTTATTAGCTGCGATTAGCGCAGGTGTATTCTCTGTAAATTTAGGAAGTCACGCTAATTCAGGAGATTCTACGATCGTAAGTGAAGTGTTGATCGTGCAAAAGGGTAGTTCTATTGCAAATTTTTCCATCTTTGGTGTAGGAGACACTGGCGATTTAAATATTCACCTGACAGAGGAATTAGACCTTGAGTATAGAACTAATGTAATTAGTTTAGCTTTTGGTGCGGCAGACGCTGGCAATGTACAGATATCGGCTCCCCAAATTAGCCTAATAGCCAGATCCGACATTGGAACGGGTACAGTTGGATCTGGAAATGCAGGAAATGTTAATATTATAACAGATCGCCTGTTAGTAGGTAGTAATTCTATCGTATCCGGTTCAGCAAGCATTAATATTGTAGAAAATGATATGTTAGTATTAGGAAGCGAGTCTGCGGGGTCTTTAACGATCAGTGCAGCAGACTCGATTGAACTTATTGATAAAGGATCTTTGTTTGCTCAAAGTCGTGGCGAATCTGATGCTGGAAATATCACTATTAACACTCAACGCTTCGTTATTCAAGCTGGAGGTAGCACTCAAGGGGGAATTTCCACTGCAACACTTGGGCCAGGAGTGGGAGGGAACGTAACGATTAATGCTACAGAGTCAGTAGAATTTATTGGTTTTATTGACGATCGAGTTCCTAAACTTCCTTTTGCATTAGAAAATATTCTGCAACTTTTGAGTGAAGAGCGTCAAAGGTTTATAGGAATTGCTACGGTTTCCTTGACCGGCGGAGATGGGGGAGATGTTACTATTAACACTAGGCGACTTGAAGTTCGCGATCGTGCAGGTATTGTCACATCAACTTTGGGAACTGGAAGAAGCGGTCAAATAATAGTTAATGCTGAAGAAAGTATCCTTATTGATGGTACTTCTGCATTAGCAACCCTAACTTTGGGAGAAGGCGAAGCTGGAGAGCTAAGTTTAACGACTGAAACTTTGGAATTAGTGAATGGCGGATTAATTTCTGTAGATACACTTTTTGTTGAAAATCTTGCTATTGTTATCGATTTAGTTAATAATTTCCGTCAATCGTTCGACCCTGGACGTGTAGGAGCAGGTAACGCTAGTGATATTACAATTATAGCCGATCGCGTTGAATTATCTGGAGGCGCACGCATTAGTGCAGCGACAGGTAATAACACAACGGGAGTGGGGGGAACGGTTACGATCGTCGCTCGAGATAGTGTTGACATTACTGGAGACTCTATCAATGCTAACATTTCTAGCAATATTTCTGCGGAAACCAACGGAGCGGGTAATGCAGGAAACCTAGTTTTACAAACATCGTCGTTTTCGATTCGAGATGGTGGTAGAATTATCGTCAGTGGAACGAGTAGCGGGAGTGCAGGCAATATCGACATTGATGCGGACTCAACCCGCTTGGATCGAGGAACGATCGCTTCCGAAACGCGATCGGGACAGGGAAATATCAACCTGCGATCGCAGGATTTAGTCATGAACGATCGTAGCAACATTACCACCAATGCGTTTGCAGATGCCCCCAGTGGTAATATCAACATCGATACGGGAGTCTTAGTTGGAATCGACAATAGCGACATTACCACCAACGCCGAACGCGGTCAGGCGGGGCAAATTCAAGTGACTGCTGATGGTATTTTGGGGATTCGACTGCGAACTCGTAGCGAACTGCAACAACTATTGGGATCTGAAAACCTTTCAGTCGTTAGTCCCAACTTTCTCGATACCAGCGACATCACCGCCATATCAGTCCAAGACGCACAACTCGACGGACAAACGATTTTCAATACTCCCGATGTTGACAGCACCGAAGGGATTCTCGAACTGCCCGAAAACGTTGTCGATCCGAGCGAACTGGTGTCTCAAAACCCCTGTATTCAAGGAGGAAATAGCGAGTTTACCGATATCGGACGTGGTGGTTTGCCTGTTAACCCGGAAGAACTGGCAACGAGTAGCAATATAGAAGCTGAATGGATCGATCCGGTCGAACCCACAGAACCGCCATCTCCACCCGCAGCGATCGTCCTTGAAGATGAGGAAATAATTCCGGCTCGAGGGTGGGTGTTCTTTGAGGACGGTACGGTGAGGCTAACTTCTCACTTGACTCCAGAAACGCAGCCGATGGGGGGGAGTCGAGAAGCATCAAATGAAGCGGCCGCCCACTGCATAGGCAGCCGCTCGGTGTCTACTCTCGGACGTGAGGGCAGGTGATGGTTCCATCTTCGGTCTCTGTACTGCACGGCTCAGCCGCGATCGCCCCAGTAGCGGTGGCGGCGACGATGGCGGTGAGGAGTGCGAGGGCGACGAGGCGAAGGCTGTTGGTCATGGTTCCTCCAGGGGGGTAGCGACCACAAAGAAGAACCTCGTCGCTCTTGCGAGAATTCAGAGTTCAGAAGTCAGAAGTCAGAAGTCAGAAGTCAGAGTTTTGTTTTTCTCCATTGCTCTATGTTTCTACGATAGAGGCAAGTCTGCTAAACTGTCTAAGTTTTTATGCGAATGACTGTAAATGCTTTGCATACAATCAATTTAGCCAATCGCATCAGTAACTTTACTTGCAGGGTATCGACACTTAGAATAGAGACATTTCCTCTCTAGAGCGCCCATGCTGTGTCACTGTCTGGTAGGATTGCCCGGAAGCGGCAAAACCACCTTCGCCCGCCAGTGGAGCCACCGCGACTCCACCCACACCGTCGTCTCCACCGATGCCATTCGCGCCCGACTCTACGGCGACGAGTCGGTTCTGGGGAACTGGAGCGAAATCGAAGCTGAAGTCGTCAAACAGATCGAAGCGGCGATCGCCTCCGGGAAGTCGGTGATTTACGATGCCACTAACGCCAAGCGATCGTGGCGACTGGCCTTTATCCAAAATGTTAAAGTCCTAGCCCCAGATGTCGATTGGATGGCGTGGTATCTCGACATTCCCATCTCTCGCTGCAAAGCGCGAAACCGCCAGCGTTCTCGCCAGGTTCCCCCCAAAGTCATCGACGACATGGCGGCGGCGTTGAAAACCTTTCCCCCGCAAGCATCGGAAGGGTTTGTCGCTGTGACTTGCGTGCCGTTCGAGCGCAAAGGAAATGTCGATTTCGATGCCGTTCAAAAAGCCATCGAGGATCTACCCCTGCGTCAGTCGCGACGCGATCGCCGCCATAGCGCCATCGAATGGCACGAGTACAGTTGCTTGCTCGACTTCGAGCGCCTGCTGTATCTCATCGCCTTGTCGATCGAATATCCGGGAATTGGCAATTTAGACCGCGATACCTTGCAAGACATCTTTGGTGAAGAGGTGGAATTTGATACCGACATCGAAGAAATTGCCGCCTTGATTGGGAAGCAGTACGGTAATGTTTACAGCGATGCGGAAGCGCTCGTGAAAGATTTGGCATGGTTGCATGACAACGGCTTTTTCGGTGGGGAACTTAGCGATACACCCATCCATCTCGAAACCATCGAACCGTTCGATATTGCTCCCCATCGCTACAGCGATCGCCCTCCTTTTTTACGGTTGCTGACCATCGTTCGGTTTGTACTGCACTCGCCTTTAGAGCGACAAGCCGAAGAAAAGGTTCAAGATGCTTTGCTCGATCGCTTGCAGGAAACGGGACAATTAGAGTTTGAAACTCGAGATAATCTCAGAAAAGATATCCAGTTGGCACTCAAACCCTACGGACTGTTACCGGGACGGGTGTATCGCCAGGGATACTTTCTGGGAACGGCAATTCTCAGCCCTCGAGAATTGAATCGCATTTATCAGTTAGCGCGATCGCAAGCGGCACATCTCGACGATTTGGTGGCTCTAGAAACCTGCGAACTGTTTCGAGACCGATTGGAACGATCGCGGTTGTTGGCTCCCGAAACTGAATATCCGTTACGGGTGTCCGGGACTCGTTCCATTGCCAATGTCGCTCGCCTTCCTAACGATGCCTTGCCCAAACAGATCGATCGTCTCGAGAGCGCGATCGAAACTGGAGAATTGTTAGAACTCAGCCGCCATCCCCAAAGCGCTCGCTTCCCTGGGGATACGGAGAAGTTGTTTTTAGTCTATCCGTTGCAGTTGGTGTTCCATCGCATCGCTTGGTACTTGGGGTTTGAGTGCGATTTCCCTCACCCCGGACTGTTGCGCTTTGAACGCCTCGATCGCCTGTTTTTATGTCGTTCCCCGAAACGGAAGCGGGGAATGAAAGTACAGTTGGCGGCAGTGAAGCGGTTGCAGTCTCTTTACCAATGCAGTGCCGGGATATTTTTAGGTAACTCGGTAGAAGACCAACGGTGCTATTTGAGTTCCGAATCTGAAGCGGTAGAAGTAACGGTAGAATTGTGGTGTAACGATTATATTTTTGGATTTATCAGTGAGGGAACGCAACGGTTTCCTATTTCCCAAATGCAAATGTCAGTCGCGGCGCTCCAATTCAGAGTTCAGAATTCAGAGTTCAGAAGTTTGAATTCTCGTGGGTTTCCCGATAAGTTATTTACAGCGAAGCCAACAGGAAATAAGGAGTTTCCCCATCGGTTTGTGGTGAAGTTACCTCGGTGGTCGTTACAAGATGTGGATTTGATTCGTTGGATTTTGGGATTTCAGGGGAACGTTAAGGTTGTTTCTCCGGTTGAATTACAGGAGAAGATAGGAGGGATTGCACAGATGATTGCAGCCAATTCTAAATAATAAGATTGAGTCTTTCGGGTGGGGTTCTATTTTCCTCAAGCTACGCCATAGTCTGTGTATTGACGCTTATAAGGAGCTTGCAGTCCCAAAATGATATCCTCTCGCGGTACTCCCATTTCTACCAAATCCTCGGCGGGATTGCAATCGGTCAGATTTTGCTGAAGCCAAATCTTGCCATCCTGTATATCTAAATGAACGAAACAATTGTACACTCGGTGTAGTTCTTGCCAGCCAACGTGCATCCATAAATATCGATCGCGCTGGCGATCGAAAACGAGTTCGACGTTTACACCTTCTGGTACTTTATCTCCTCGAGCGTACTGTTCCAGTAGTGACTCGATACAGTTTCGATAGTGTTCTAGTCGATCCATTGAGCGATTTCCTCGGCGATGGGATGATAGACCAGTAGCGTTAAACCGTACTGTTGAATGGCTGATTTCGTAAAGCCTAGCTGGAAAAAAGACTCGTAGGTTTCTACTGGAACTGCCAAATACAGTCGGCGATCGGGTTCGACTTTCTCTAAGACTAGGCGATAGCTTAGAAACTGACCGAGCGCTCCATAAAAATCTGTAATTGTTGATGGATTCAGAAAGCTCTTCACTTCCACCGCAATCTTCTCCGTTCCTCGCTCCGCTAACAAAACTCGCTCGGCAGCTAAGTCTATCTGGATTTTAACACCTCCATAGTTAAGCGGCAAGGGATCGTCGGTGATGCACCATTCCTGCTTTTCCAAGGCGCGTTTCACGCTTTCGTGAAAGAGATCCTTTGCCGCCACCAGCGTACCTCACCCAAATTTACCAACCCTTACAGCTTACACTACCGTGAAGGCGATAAGTTTCCATTAGTTCAGCTTCGGGTGAAGCCGGAAGCAGTGTGGCTTCAATTAAACATCGGGACTATCTATTGTTTCCATTAGTTCAGCTTCGGGTGAAGCCGGAAGCGATCCCGTTCTGGCCTTAAACGGCGACTTGTTGTCCACGTTTCCATTAGTTCAGCTTCGGGTGAAGCCGGAAGCTTTCATGGCAACAGCAAGCCATCCGGATTGCCGGAGTTTCCATTAGTTCAGCTTCGGGTGAAGCCGGAAGCTTTCACCCTGATTTACAAATGGCCTGGGACCTTCGTTTCCATTAGTTCAGCTTCGGGTGAAGCCGGAAGCCTTACAAACCGATCAGCGTGAAGATACTGACCCTGTTTCCATTAGTTCAGCTTCGGGTGAAGCCGGAAGTTTTATTGCGTATAAATTTGCTTACTGGATTGAATGGTTTCCATTAGTTCAGCTTCGGGTGAAGCCGGAAGTCTCAAACATGGCGTGGAAAAACCGTTATTGCCAGTTTCCATTAGTTCAGCTTCGGGTGAAGCCGGAAGCACTACACAACTGATAATCCGCGGATCCAAAATGCCGTGTTTCCATTAGTTCAGCTTCGGGTGAAGCCGGAAGCAACAATCGCGACGATGTCGACATCAGTGGAAACAGTTTCCATTAGTTCAGCTTCGGGTGAAGCCGGAAGTTTAGTTATTGTGCTTCCAAGGGTCAGAAGCTTGTCTGCATTGTTTCCATTAGTTCAGCTTCGGGTGAAGCCGGAAGTCACAGATGAAGGCGGAAGTACTCTGACCTACGGGTTTCCATTAGTTCAGCTTCGGGTGAAGCCGGAAGAGAGGGCTTGTGGAACCCTGTCCCTGAGTGCATTATACACACCCAAATCTGTTGGGGTCAAGAAAATGCCGAAATAACTAGAAATAATTCTCATTAAAACCTCATGCGAACGACTCAAAACCCAGGCCAGGAAAGGGAACGATCGGGGTCAACGGTAGAATGCGGGTTTCAGCCATTGCCCGACCCCCTCAGATTGTATCAAATGCTACAGCTTCCAGGTCATGGGACGGTAGACCTCCACCTCTCCCCTTCGGGAATTCAGAGTTCAGAATTCAGAATTCAGAGTTAGGAGAGCTAAGCGTAAAGTTTTATGACAAAAAGAGGCAATTTCCGTAAAAACAGCCCGTTTCCATAGATAGAAGGATAGAACCAAGCCAAAGACGAGTCAAATCTGTCATTCGCATAAAAAATCTTCGTCTTTGCCGGGGCTGCTGCTAGGTTAGAAAAGTCGCCATAGGGAGACCGAATGGATCGATACTCGCGCAAAATTTACGCTTTCTTGCGATCGCTACGATCGTCCCCACTTCCAGAAGCGGACGTAGCTGCATTGGGCCAAGATGAGGAAAGTTGGTGGAACGATCGCGGTGAGTTGGCCAGCCAAATCGCCGCCTCATCGGATCGCGTCTCTTTTGAGGTCAATACTGAGTTACCCGAAACAGTGACGTTGCGCCATCTCATCAGCGGCCAAAAACGGACGATCGCCAACAAACCCCAACCCATGGAGATTCCCTGGGATGAATTAGATCGACTCGATCCGCGCCAGCGTTGGTTTTGGCTGTGGCGATTTTACCCGGAAGCGGTGCAGAACAACTCAGGCGACGCACTGTTATATCCCTCCCATCGCGTGGTTTCCGACTGCGCGTGGCACAGTTACGCCGCCACCACCGCCGCCGTGTCTGGGGCCATGTTTCCCGACGACGAGGTTAAAGAAGCCGAACAACCTTACTTACTCCTATTTACCTTCTCTCCCGTACAAGAATTTATTAAAGCCTCTCGTAAATTCCTTGACTTTTGGGCCGGTTCTTATTTACTTCACTATCTCAGCGCTAGACTTTGTTGGTATATTGCCCTGAAATACGGCCCGGATGCGGTGATTACGCCGTCGTTGTGGGGGCAAGAAATTATCGATGCGCTGATGGTAAAAGAGTTCGATGGCGACAACGGTTCGGTTTTTGACGACGCATTTCGAGAATATACTAAAGCTACCCCTGTAGAGCGATTCGAGTCTAAGGATTCGACCAGTCTCAGCACGGCGGGATTTCCCAATGTCATTACCGCGATCGTCCCCAAACGAGATGCGACAACGATAGGGAACGAACTGAGCGACAAACTCAAAGAAGTCTGGGGTGAAATTGCTTTTAAGGTGCGCGATGATATCCGCGATCGCGCAATTGAGTATCTCACCGATACTGATAAGGGAAACGGGCAACTCAAAAACGAAGCTGCCATCGAAGAACTCATCAAACGAATGTGCGAGGCTGAAGGTTTACCCGACAGCCCAGAAAATCCCAACCGCAAAGATATCAAGAAGTGGAAAAAGGAAAGCTGTTGGGAGTGGAACAAACTGTGGGACGCTCAAATTGAGACCAGTTGGGAACCCTACTGGACGGCTGTTCCCCTGGGAGATCCAGCTTCCGATGTTCCTCTACAAATTCAGTCTCGAGAAAGCGAAGGATTTGATACCGACTGGAAAAACAAGCAAGAAAAAGTAGCTCCCTCAAATGACGATCGAGGAACGCCCACTAAAGCTGAAGACTTGGCTTACAATACCCTCAACGTCGGAACTTGGTGGGCTAACGTTCAAAATCGCTTGGGTCGTGCCATCCAAGCAGTCAAAAATACTCGCAATTGGTGTCTTCCCGCCGCACCGGGAGAGCGATCGACCCTTTCGGGACGCTTTAGTGCGGTTCATCCCCATCTTAACTACCACGAAAAATTCCGAGAAGGGGCAGGAATTCCCTCTGGTTCCCTGCAACTGTTTTGGGAGTTGATGGCGTTGGTGTATCCAGGATTGTTCAACGGTTCGGAGAAGTTAAACGCCATCGAACTAACCAAGCGCATGGCGTGGAATTATGGTGGTGTTGCTGAATCGTTAGGGATTGCTCTTGCAGAAGAAGGTGAAACCATCGACTACGAGCAACTGATTCGCTTTCCCAACCTAAGTTCCATCGCTGCTGCTCGTTTTGCCTACGAGTATCCTGATAAACTTCGAGACTATTGGAACAGTCTCAATCAAAGTTTGAAAGATGCCAATAAAACATACAAAGACAAACTCTTTTTGCCGCCGCAATTGAAGCTATTCAAGTCTAAAACGCGACGACCGTTCCACATTCATAAAACTGACAGTCGTTTTCGAGACGATCGACGTTACAATGGTGTAATGTTTTCGGCGCGATGGCTCGCCGACGATATGAACGTTAGCGAAGTCGATCGTACCCAAAATTCTGAAGATACGGACGATCGAGGAGACGATCGACTGGCCAAACTACGCGCTGCTGTCGAACTTGCCCACGTCAAGTCAGGATTTGGCGACAGTTCGCCATCGGATTGGTGGACGATCGTCGTTGCTGATGGCGATGGTATGGGTCAGTATGTAAGCGGTCGCAAGCTCCAATCCTACCAAGCCTACATCGATCGCGATGTCCTCGATCGCGAACCCCCGCACTTCCAGGAGTTCTTAGATGTCCGCAAGCGCATGGGGCCAGCCACTCACGTCGGACTCAATCGCGCCTTACTCGACTTCTCCAATCGCATCGTTCCCTATCTCACCGAACGCCGATTCTGCGGCAAGGTGGTTTACAGTGGCGGTGACGACGTACTGGCGATTTTACCGCTTACCGATTTACCCGAATACTTAATCTCATTGCGATCGGCTTGGTGCGGGGGGAGCGATCCCGTTGGCGACGGCACAATTCGCAAATTTGCCGATGAAAGCATTACCTTTGAAAGCGAAGGCGGGTACTGGCAACCGACAGGCGATTTGACGGGTTCGGGATTATCCAATTCCCCTCTATTTACAATGGGAAAAGGGGCAACTCTCAGCGCCGGAATTGTCATCGCCCATAAAAGCGTTCCCCTGCCAACGGTACTCGATGCTCTGTGGACGGCAGAAGAAGATCGAGCTAAAGAAATGCAGGGATTTAAATGGTCGGACGATCGAGAAGTTGTTGCTAAAGATGGATTGTGTTTCCGCATTATCTACGGAAGCGGTAACGTTCTCGAAGCCTCGATGAAAGGACATCTACTGCCATCTTGGTATGCCTTTCTCGCCTCGGAACCGCCCGACAAACTGGCTCCCCTTCTCTACCGTCTGGCTGAAGAGTTGCCCAAACACGCGGCGTTGACCCAGAGCGATCGTCTCATCTCTAAAGCGGCTGATGTCATCGTGCGATCGCGAGATGATGCTTTACAAGAGGACGCTCGACATCGGTTGTGTCAATGGTTAAATGATTGGGAAGATTGGGCTTATGCCGTTACCGATCGATGGGAAGAGGAAAAAGACTCTAAACCGAGTTTGTCTCGTCCCGTTGGCAGCAGCATCGACGACTTAGCCAAATTACTGCGGTTAGGCGCATTTTGGCTCGACAAACTGGCTCAATACAACAGTTGGGGTGAATCTAAAACGGATGGAGGGAAAACGAATGGCAACTGATACTCCAACTTTAAATGCTAGCGCGATCGCGAACCGCCTTCGCAACCTAGAGTGGTTTGCCCTCACTCCCCTCGACGTGCTGTTGTTTCGCGAGTCGAAACCGTTTTCTCCCGGCGAGGGTTCTTGGGCGACGGGTATTTTTCCACCCTTGCCGACAACCGCGTTCCAAGCCCTGCGATCCTCCTTAAAACACAATATTGGCGGTCTCCATTTCTGCGGCCCGTTTCTCCTCGATGAGACAGAAACTTTATGGCTACCTACGCCTAAAGATCTGATGGCCGTTCGGACTCAACGGGAGGGCGATGGCGAAGATGACAAAGTAGATGAGTCGAGTAACGACTGGGATCGGCTTTGTCGCTTCATCACTTACGAGGAAGCCAAAGATTGGGAGTGCGCGGAGTTTCCTTCTAACCTGCTGCCTCCTATGATGACACCCGAGCTAAACAAAGATCGGGACAATAAACCGACAGAGCGAATTGCCGGACGACCCGAACCCTGGATAAGTGCCGAAGGGTTAGCACTGTATCTCAACGGTGAAGAGGATAAACTGACACCTGACCATTTCACGGGGGATCCCTGGGACGTACAGGTGTTACCCCACATTCATATCGAAGAAGGGTCTCGCCAAGTGCGATCGCAGCAGGGTTATTTTACCGAGGTGGCCATTCGCTTGCAGGCCGGTTGGCGGTTGGTTGCGGGTATCTCTCGTCCCAACGAATCCATCGATCGTCAAGTGGTGCGCCTGGGGGGAGAAGGACATCGGGCGATCGTCTCTAGTTGCCCGAATGCCAAGCAACAGTGGGACAAACTCTTACCGTTTGTCGAACAACCCGGAACGACGGCTTATTTACTGACTCCCGGACTCGCAGCAACAGACAAACTTGCCTACTACGCCGCTTATCCGACGGCGTGGACAAAACGGCTGGCGGGTTGCGTCACCGATCGCCCTTTGCTGTGGGGTGGGGTTTCCAGTTTCAAAGCCGATACAACGAACCCGCGCCGACGCAATTTTACCCTGTTACCCCAACGGGCGTTTGTGCCACCGGGAACCGCGTATCGGTTTAAGGATCCGCCAGAAGATATCGGGTTGTTGTTACCTGAAAACTCGAGCGATCGCCGGGGAATCAACAGCGCCATCGATTTGCATTACGGATTGTTACTGTGGAGGAATTGACGTGAACCATCGGTTGACTTATTTATATTTACTCTCTCCTTTGCATACGGGAGGAGCGAGCCAAGAAGGTAACGTTGTGGGGATTGCTAGGGAAACGCATACCGATCTTCCCTATCTTCCATCGAGTAGCATTCGAGGGCGCTTGCGGGCTGCTACACCGGAAACCGATCGCATTCGGTTGTGGGGAAATACCATTGGTGATGTAGCCGATGGAAATGCCGAAAACTTGACGCAAGGCGGGCTTTGGGTCGGAGATGGAGCCTTACTTTGGTTTCCGGTTCCTTCTCTCAGTCATGGCGTGGTTTGGGTCACATCCCCGTTTTTATTGCGTCGCTGGTTGCGTTTTGTCGGGCAAACGCAGGTCGAATTACCATCACCTGGAGCCTTTAGTGGGGGCAATGGCGAGAGTTTGTACCTTCGCGACGCAGTGTTTCAAACGACAGATCTTCACCCCTGGGAGAATTGGCACTCTTTTGTTCCCACTGGCAGTCGCGAAACCGAAACCATTCAGCGTACCTTTATCCTTAGCGATCGCGATTGCACCGTGCTCGTGCAGTCAAGTTTGTGGAGGCAAGTGAAAGTCAAACTCGATGACACTAAAACCGTCGAGGGAGGATTTCGTTACGAGGAGGCGATTCCCCCCGAAACAGTCATGTACTTCCCCTGGGGATCGACAGTAGCCGCTAACGGCAAAGGATCTGGGGCGGTACAGACCCTCGAACAACTTCTCAGTGGCGACTCAGCTTGGCAATTTGGCGGTCAAGAAAGTTTGGGACGCGGCTTAGTCGATCTGTGGAACTTTACGGAGAACTAAATCTTATGAATTACGATCCGCGCAGTATTGCCAGTAAAGTGTATAACAACTTACAACAGTTACACGATCGAACCCCATCTGAGAGCGATCGCAAAGAGCAGAAAACGCAAGCTGTCGAGATTTACAGCTATTTGTCTGCTTGGGGATTGCTGCGGTTGAAAGCTGAAGAGTTTTCCCTGCAAAACCAACCCCAAAAACAAAAAGTCATTCGGTGCTTTTTTCGTACTTTTGCAGAAATCGTGTCTCCCGACGCTCCCCAACAATTTCAGGAGCGAGAAGGGCTGCAAAACTTGGCGAATGTGAATCGTCTGAGTGCCAGCGAATATTTAGGGTTAACTGGGGTAGCCCTGCAACTGGGACGCGAATTTGCATTTTGGGCTGAAGCCGTTTATCCCAAAGACGCTCCCGCTTCTACCACACCCGCTCGCCCTTAAACCATTTCATCATGGCTCCAAACATCTGGCTCGAACCACAACAACCTAACCTATCATCTAATGCAAGTTTCGTCGAATACCTGCGCTGGATGCGGTTTCTAACTGGAGATGGAACAGTTGATAGCGGTACGATTCTCGAACTGTTCGATCGCTTTCGAGAAACAGCAACTTTTACCGAGGATCTCAATCGCCGTTGCGCTCGCATCCGTCGCTTAGCCGACGAATCGTTTGAAGCCAGTTGTCCCTGGCGCGTTCGCGTGGGAGGAACTCGCGGCCCCGAACAAATGCTACTCCCGGCATTTGATGCGTTGGGATTGCCTTACATTCCCAGTAGCACCCTGAAGGGGGTGGCTCGCAATGCGGCTGCTCGAGAGGCTAACGAAGCGGAAGTGAAGCGCATTTTCGGCACGATCGATGGCGATACAGGCAGCATGGGGCAGGTTGTGTTTCTCGATGCTTACCCTACAAGCGACGATCGCTTAGGGGGGTTGCAGTTGGATATGGCTAACCAGATTTGGAAGTGGGATGGAGATTCGCCCCCTGAATACAATACCAACCCCAATACCTTCGTTTCTCTAGAAAAACCCACCTTTGTTATTGGATTGCGTCGGGGATTCAATTGTGACGAGCAAACCTTTGCTCGCACCGTGACTTGGTTGAAAAAAGGCTTGATTGAAGGTATCGGAGCGCAAGTGAATACGGGCTACGGTACTTTGGAAACGGAGGGAGTGTCTAGCGATCGGCCGATATTTAGGCTGTTGTTCGATATTGAAGGACAACTCATACATGGAAATCAACAATTTAAGGGGTGGAACTGGAGCGATGATGCAAATACTTGGAAGCCTCCCGGACAAGCAATTGCCGAATTACGACCGACGGCCTTTCGTTCGGTAATGCGGTACTGGTTCCGAGTGTTTGCGTTAGGGATTTTATCGCCTAGGGACGTTCGAGATCTAGAACTCAAAATATTCGGTGGTATCGAGCCGGAAGCCAAAACGGGTCTGTTTCGCCTCGAACTGGTTCCAGTAGAAGAAATTCAAAAACCGAGTGCCAGCGAATCAGGTCGGGCTAGCGGTCAGCTTGTTTTCAAGCGCTGCCAACACGCATCCTATCAAAGCAGCGATGCGAAGCAAACCCCCAAGAAGTTTGAGAAGGATATCTCTATTTTTCTTAAAAAGTTAACATGGTTGATGTTTCATCTTGGTGGTGTCGGTCAAGGAGCGCGGCGACCCTGTTACGATCGTCGAAATCGTCCTCGCCCTCCTTACTGGCGTGGAGCGACCTTAATTCCCGACCATCCATCAGAGATGTGGCAACGTCCTCGAAACGTCACCGAGTTAAAAAATAGCTTTCGTAACAACTTGCGAACGTTCTATAAGGCAACTTTATATCTAAAAGGGATGCAGGGAAACCCAAGAATTCCTAACCTGCGCTCGACTGACTGTGCTGAAGTTGCCGACGAAAACTGTCGCATTGTGGCTGTATCGGGGCCGGTGCAAAATGCGAAGCCTTTTGCCTTGTGGAAGTTACACGAACAGGCCAACTTAGGTAACGGTCAATACGACCCCGAACTGTGTGGGTCTATGGGTGGCCCGCCCTCTCCGATTTGGATTGCCAAAGTCGATCGCCTCCAAGTTGTCACCATCTTTGATATTACCAATGGTAAACGATTCGACTATTTTGAAACTTTGACCAGCCAACCTGACGCTCAAATACTCTTTCCACTAGGATAAGACAATGCCAACTAAATCCATTCTCATTGCTAACATCGGTAACTCCGATCTGGTAGTCAAGCATCCACAATTTGACTACCACTTACCCATCTTCGATCGCAAAGAACCTAACGACCCAAAAGAAACGCTAACGCCTGAAGAAGAAGAGGCGTGGCGAGAGCGAATTCAGTATGCTAAGATTCTTGGAGATGAGTTAGGCGTATTTGGTGATGGAACTTCTAAGTTTCCATTTCGAGAATTTACAAAAAAACTCTTGCAAGACTATCGCTCTCATCCAGATAAATGGAAGGAACTCCTGCGACCCGCCCGAATTGGAGGTGTAATTAACTTTGTCAAAGAGAATTATGACGTGAAAGACGTTTATATATTTGTCACCGATCAAAAGCCCCCACAATTTCAAGATTCTGTTTATCTGTTCGATATTCTCAAAATCTGGTTCGATCGCAATCACCCTCAGATAAAATTGCATGACATTCTCATAGAACCGACAAAGGCTGCCAACGATCTAGACTTAATGATGGCCGAATACGCCAAGCATTTCATACAGGTTAAAGGCATTCGAGATGCAGATTGCTTCTTTGTCAGTATTAAAGGTGGTACGACACCAATGCAGATGGCGTTACAATCACAGGTACTCTATGCCAATCAGGAGCATTTGTTTATCGATCCGATCTTGTCAAAGAAACGGGTATTAGATGGCGAATTTTCCAATTGCGAAACAGCTTCTTTTTGGGAATCTCGCCGCATTCAAAAATACCAAACGGTTAAGCTGCTGCTCGATCGCTGGGATTTTGACGGAGGGCGATCGATTTTAGAGAGTTGGTTAAAAACACTTAATCGGTTGAAATCTTGGCAAGTTAAGGAAGTTGACAAGATCGACGGTAATATCCAACTAACTAATCGGGTTTTAGCAGCACTGCGTATGGGGATTGGGTACTTAAACCTTGACGCGCAAACTGCTAATGATGAGTTCGACAAGAACCCCGTCTTGTCGAATCTTAATCTCAACGAACTAGAGTGTTGTCGAGACTATCCTCGTACTTCGGAAGATAACCAGTTTCCACGCTTGCTGAATTTGTACGCCCAGTGTTTTATTTTCTGGCAAGTCGATCGCATTGCCGATTTCTTGGTTCGCATGGGGTCGTTTTACGAGGAAACCCTGCACGAACTGATTCGATCGCTCGATGGCGAACAATATTTCAATCGCAAAAAATGGCCCGATGATTGGTATTTAGATACCGAATTTGCTAAGCAGAATCCGGCTTTAACTAAAAGTTTTGCGAAGTTGGAAAAGCGCTCCCATAATACAGATATTTTTGACAAAAAAGGGAATTGGAATAACAAAAATAATAATGACAATTGTCTCAATCTTCGAGGGCGTTCTAGCAAACAAAATTTCGTTGCTGCTTTAGTTGAGTGTGAAAATAACGCCAGTTGGAGTGAAGCCTGGGAAGAGTTCGTATCTGCGACTCGTTCTCTCGACTATTGGTGTGCGAAACGAAATCAACTCATTCACAGTGCCAAAGGCGTATCCAAACAGCGACTGCAAGAAGAGTTCGATCGCGATTTAGAATTGATTCGACAAGGGCAAATGAAGAACCATGAAATCCGTCGTACTCGCCCCCATGCTTGCCAACCGCACGAAATTCGCAAGCAAATGACCGCGATCGCCTCCAGTACCTTACAATTGATGGCAGCCGATGATTCCCTCAAGGAATATCTCAACCCCAACCGCAAAGACGACAACTTCTATCTCTACTCAGCCATCGCCCAATGGGTGACAGAACAACTCGATCGCGATGTCACTTAAAAACGCAAAAACCCGGCTTGTACCGGGCGATCGTTGCTTTATTTGCGCCAGTCGTTGTAGGCTTCCATCACGGCCCACAGCAGGTTTGGTGCGCCCACTGCGATCGCGGGATGGTTAGTGCAGCCTGCGCCTAGCGCGACTAGCCCGATGACCACCGCTTTGAGTACCATGACTCGGAAGGGGGGCTTGTCTCGATGCGGGCCGTTTGGCTGTTGGCTCATTTTGTCCTCCAAGGCGGCTTCCTGACGTTTTCAGGGGAAGCCAAACAAACGAGGTTGTCTTGGATGACGAAGCGAACCGTCGAGACTCGATTCGGACTGATACTTTTTATTGTAGCATGGCAGTTACGGGGTTGCCAGTCTCCATCGACTCGGCAAAATTTGGCAAAGTGAAGCGGAGGATTTGCCCTTTCCTCGGGAAACGCCGGAAATGCTATCGGACAAACGGATACAGCCGTTTCCAGGAAAAATCGCTTTGCCAGTTAGGTATCATGCGGGTTTCAGCCATTTTCGAGGTGTCTGTGTATGACGTTGTACTGCAAGAAAAGGGACTTTGCCAAAATGGGGGTTGAAACCCTTTGCTGGCCAGGTGTTATAATCGAAGGGTTTCACAGCTTCTCCTGAAGCCGAACTAATGGAAACATCGTGTAACTCCTCTATGGTTGCAGGGCGATCGCCTGTTTCACAGCTTCTCCTGAAGCCGAACTAATGGAAACGAAACCCGCAACAGCAGGGAACGATCCCCTACTGAGGTTTCACAGCTTCTCCTGAAGCCGAACTAATGGAAACATTCCAAACGATCGCCGCCTTGAGAGTGGATCCAACGTTTCACAGCTTCTCCTGAAGCCGAACTAATGGAAACTACACTTCGTACTCTGCAAGCTCTTTCCATAGATCGTTTCACAGCTTCTCCTGAAGCCGAACTAATGGAAACAAGTTTCTTGTGTGGGACAATTAACAGGCGACGGCTGAGGTTTCACAGCTTCTCCTGAAGCCGAACTAATGGAAACAATAGCGCGATCGTCGCTACCCCCAGAACAGTTGCGGTTTCACAGCTTCTCCTGAAGCCGAACTAATGGAAACACGAAACTGAAAGAGTTGGCCGACGACTTAGGCGTGGGGGTTTCACAGCTTCTCCTGAAGCCGAACTAATGGAAACATAGAAAAATCCCTAGCCGTTGAAGCTAGGGAAAAAGAGAGTTCCAGAACGGTTTAGTTTCCATTAGTTCCACTTTCGGCAACCGAAAGCGAGAACGTTGCTACGATTCCGATTCAGCGAACTCGCCCGAATCGGGAGAGGGATCTGGCGGATCGAAAAGAACTGTATAAGTGGCTCCCGGAACGTATCGTTGTAGGAATTGCTGATGCGCGATCGCGTCATTGCGATGCCGAAAGCGAGCCACAATTCGGCTACCCCGATTGCGTTTCGTACAAGCAATACACCAAGAAGCCAGTTGTTCTCGATACCCCACGATCGACCCCTCCAAGCAACGTTCTACTCCCATTAAACGGCGAAGATTTGAGAAAAGACAGGTCAACTTGACCTTGACTTGCAAGGGGAACAGAGCGTATCTCGCCACTCAGCCGGAAGGCGATCGAAATGCTCCCAAAGAAAATCCATTAACGCCAAATGGCGCAAGTCGTTCGGTGTCGGGCGACGATACAACCGCCCTCCCTTCGGGGAATTCAAAATTCAGAATTCAGAGTTCAGAATTACGATTCCCCATTTTTGAATTTTTAATTTTTAATTTTGAATTGGAGCGAAGCGACGTGCGATCGCCTTGCTAAATTCGCTCTAAATCCTCTTCCCAAGCCGTATCGACTCGACACCAGCGAGCGCTCGGCGATTGGTTATCGAGCCAAATCAAATACCCCCACATCCACACTTGGCGATGGGCAAGATATCCATAGAAACGACCGATAACCGTGCCGAAGTCGGTGAGACAATCGCGCCAGTCTTCCTCAATCCAGCGCAAGCGATCGCCCTCGATAAACTGAGGTTTGTTCATCGAAGAAAACGTATCGTAATCGAGAGCATCTGCCGCCATATTCAGAACGCAATTTTCAATTGTATTCGTTAGTGGTTTTGGTTTTAACATTGTTCTTCTCCTTAACAAATCAAAAACAAAAGCCCCTGGAAATGGGGTAGGCACGGGGGCGCTACCCCTACAGCTTTTTCAACGATCTAGTGAGAATTTAACCCGGTAACGACAATAGTTTGCACTCGAGCGTAGTACCAATAGAACCGCAGCGCCATGGATGCCGACGATCCCCACAACTCGCTTTTTTTGCCGTAGTGATGCGATCGCAAGCTAGGGTAGTTCGGGCCGCACGATCGCATCAGCTTAAAGGCTTTTTCGTACTTATTGCGGGTCTTGGCCGGAAGCACCTTTAGCTGCTTTTTGGCCTTAGAACTCAAGCGCAGATCGAACTGCATGGGTTGAGATTTCAAGCGGTTGCCTCGCCTCCAATGTTGCCAACAGAGTTCGGGGGTGCAGACAACAAGGGGGCGATCGCGCTTTGGTTTCGAGTAACATGAAGATGGGGTGGGCACAGGGACACTACCCTTACAACTAAACAACAAACGAGTTATCGTCGATGGCGAATTCCGGTTGCGTTCCCAAAATTTTGACCTTACTCCGATTGCGTTTCGAGAGCGGATAGAAGCGCACTTGGTCTTCTTTGGGGTTAATAGTTTTGAGCAACAACCGTTCGAGGAACTGACGGCGATCGCGATCGAGAACCGCTTCAAACACGGACTTTTGAACTCGCCAGCCGTAGCGTTCCAAGATCTTCGCCACCCGAGCGCGACGAGAATCGCTTACAATGTCGTAACAAATCAGATGAAATGTTATCGGATTGGGGGACAAGATCGATTAACCTCCGACTGCAACGCTGGCTTCCGAGGGATTAACAACCCAATGGCGAGCGGGTAAATCGGACGGACGCACCAGAAACGGGCGATAGTATTCCAAATCCCCCAGCAACACTTGCACGTACTGGCGAACTTGATGCTGCAAGCACTGGCGATAGGTCAAATCGCCCCGAACCATCGGAGTCAAAGCGATCGTCCGCAGCCGTTGTTCCCAGCGATCGAGAAACGCTTCCAACAGCATTTGCGAACGGCACTCGCGGGCCTCAACTTGGGGAACCGGAGCGATGGAAAACTCCACCACCAAATCGTCAACTAGAACCGGACGAAACTCGGCCACCCAATCGCAAATTAGGGGGAACTCGCACTCGTCGGAGGTATGCAAGTATCCCAAAGCCGGATCGACCCCGACTTCGCGAGCGAAATTGTCCAGAGTTTGGTGCAGCAGCACTTCCCCGACGCGCAACAATTGGAATGGCGAATAGGGAAACGGTGCGGCCGGTAGGTGCAGCGCTTTGGCATACTGGAATAACAGCGTCCGAGCCAGCCATTCTTCCAAAGCGCGATCGTAGTACGCCGTCGCCGTCGCACTGTAACCGCGCAACACCTCTAAAGACGGAGCCGCCAGCACTTCGTCTTCGAGAACCTTGAGAATGCGCTGCGTCGCCGTAATAGCGGGAGTGGCTCCCAAACCCACCAACTTACGAAGGACAACGCTGCTGTTGTGGATTTTGGCTCGCAAGAAACTTTCGGCCAGTTCCCGATAGCGTTCGCGGTTCTCGCTCAAATCGATTTGCTGCCAATGTTGGCAAGAACGGGGAAGATAGGAACGTCCGGCAAACTGAGCGCGATCGTCGAACAACAGCACCGGAATGTCATGCGATCGCGCTAAGGTTTCCGCTTCGCACGTCAGGTGACAGTTGCCAAATAGGGCAATTTGGGAGACCATCTTGGCCGCGATCGGGCGACTGATGGGCGTGCGAGTGCCAATTACGAAATACTGTCGCTTGGCACTTAACTGAGAACCCGGTTGGGTTAAATAAATTGCAGGCATCACGAAGCCTCAATCTCTACGCTTCCCATCGTGACAACCGCGTATTTAAGTACGGATCTAAGTTCGTATTTGCCGAATATGACTTTTTCTGAGACTTTGGAGATTCCCCTGCGGGGACGCTACCCCTTTGGGGAATTCAAAATTCAGAATTCAAAATTCACCAATTCAGAGTTCGCGCATTACGACTGCCCCATTTTTAATTTTGAATTGGAGCGCAGCGACACTTGTCCTCTCAGTCGCGATCGAGTAACATGGTAGCTGAGTCGCCTTCACGCCAAGGCCATCCACGACATATTACTGTAGGGACGATTCTCTTAGGTCGCCGCTACGCGAACGCAATGATTGTAACTCACCCCAAACTGACATTCGAGGAATACCTAAACTATGACGATGGAACCGACACCTACTACGAGCTCGTGGACGGAGAGTTAGTTGAAGTGCCTTTAGCCAGTCGGCGACATTGGAAAATCTCGAAACGGTTAGAGCGCTTGTTTGAAGAACAGATCGCCGAACTCAATTGTAACTGGGATGTCGGACGCGGTGATGTTGGGGTGAAAACGCGAGGCGGCAAAAGCGACAACAACCGCATCCCCGATGTCGTTGTTTTCAACAGCGAGACCGACTCCATTCTCGATGAGTCTAATATCTTAACCGATGCGCCAATTCTGGTTGTAGAAATTGTTAGTCCCGGCAAAGCGAATCGCGAGCGAGACTACATTGAGAAACGCCGAGAATACGAACAGATTGGGATTCCAGAATATTGGATTGTCGATCCCGATCGGCAGCAAATTGTGTTGTTGTCTCTAGAAGGTAAAACCTATCGAGAAGAGGTTTATACAGGCGATCGTCCATTAGTTTCCTCTACCTTTCCGGGGCTAACACTAACGTGCGATCGCGTTTTGGGGAGTCTTAAGATATGATATGACATGGGCTAGTCGATCGCTATATCGACCCCATTTTTAATTTTTAATTGATAATTTTTAATTGAATTAAGCGCCTTTCCATCCTAAAATGGTATTGGCAACCGTGCCATCGCAGTCAGGATGGGCCAAAACGCGATCGAGTAACGGGGAAGTATCGCCCTCAACCCGACGCACGGCTAAAGCGATCGCCTGTTGGTTTCTCGGCGGTAGCTTGTCGAAATCGCCCTCAACAATCTCCGTTAAAATATTAGGATAGGGACGAGCGATCGCCGCTAGCAAATCGATAGCTTTCGCCTGTTTGATTCGCCGAAAATCCATCCGCAGTAACAACTGGCGCGTCGCCTCAGCCAAAGCATCGGCCAGATCTTCTCGATGCAATTGTGCCACTGCATTGGCAGCTTTCACGAAGGTTCCCGTTGTCCCCGCATCTAATTGTTTGATATTATCCAAACGTTCCGGTAAGGCTTCGAGCCAGTGGAGGGCAACGGGTAAAATCGTTCCGTGACAGCGCACCCATTCGCAAATCAAACTGCAAAGCTGTTGAATAATTTTGCGATCGTCGTCCTCTGCTAAAGCCCGTAGCCAACACTCGAATAAAAACGAGTCAATGCGTTCCATAGGGTGGTTTAACAGCGCGTCCAGACCCGCCAAACGAACTCCCGCAAATCGCGATGTACTCAGCGCCAGTAAAGGCTCTAAAGTGGCAAATTCTCTCTCCTTTGATAACTCTTCTAACGCTCTAGCTGCTGCCTGTGCGGTTTTCTGTTTGTTTTGGGTGGCCAGAGCCACCAAACTTTGCAATGCTTCCTCGTCCGTTTGACCCCGTTCGCAAAAGCGATCGATGCGAGCCACTTGTAGAGCGGGCTCGTTGACTAGATGAGGCAACCTCTTGTCAAGATCGGGAAGGGCTTCGAGTAACGTCCGTCCCGTATATTTAGCTTGTTCGGCAACGGGCAACTGCTGCATCAATTCTACCAGCAGATCTCCGACCCAAGGACAGCCTTCTGCTAAGGATAAGATCGCCGAAACCCAAGATGAGGGTAACGCTCGTGCTAGGGGTTCGCACCAGGCAGCCAGACGATTGCTTTCTTGTCCCGTCAAACCGGGGGACGCAGCTTTCACCACCTCCACCAAAGGCGTACTTTGCTCCGGTGGCGGTTGGGGAAGCCCTAGCACTTGACGGGCGATCGCCGGGCCGCCTCCTTGCTCTGAGGCTTCGCGCAGGGCGAAGAAATTCAGGTGCAGCCGTCGCGATACCCCTTCGAGACAGTCATCAATAATGGCCGCGATCGCCGCTTCATCTTCGGGGATACAACGCCCCACAGCCCGCGCTTGTACGACTTCCAACCCCGGTTTCAGAGGATCGTGCAACCGTTCCAACCATTGGGAGCCACTCAGATCCGGGTCGAATGTCGCCGCTAACAGTTCCCCCAACAGGCGAGCTAAATTTTCGCTGAGGCGTTTGGGCATGGGTTCGGCAAAAATGCGATCGCGCAATTCCCGTTGGCAGTCTCTCTCGGTTCCCGGCATCAAGTGCAACTCGACAATCTTGATGCGGCTGCCTTCAGCGCAAATGCGGTAGTAGCGAGCTAGTACCCGCAAGATCTCCGGCTCCAGTCCTTGGGACGCTCTCGCCATCAACTCATCGACAAGCCAACCGCTCAACTGCAAGCGTTCCTGGTGTTTTCCGGCTTCTCCTCGGCGATCGATGGCAGCCAGAGCTTCTTCGAGTTTTTGCGATATGGAGGTTTCCCCCGCCACGAGCAAGTCGCCGCAGGCTTGGGCGGCACTGGAGGCGACCGATCGCTCTCCATTCTCTAATAAAACCACCACCATCGACCAGGCTGTTTCCATCAGGGGTACGGCTGCCGAAGCCAGGGCTTGGCGGAAAATATCTTGCTGTTGTTTGGGGGCCGCTAGGGCGATGGGGAACAACCGTTCTAAGGCCCGAGCCGTCTCTCGAGCGGCGGCGGCGAAGGAAACGGCTCGAAAAGCGGGAACGCGCTCGATGCCCAAAACATTTTCAATGGTTTCAAATTCACCATCGTCAACGATACTTAACAGTTGGCGAACGGACGGCCACCAGTAGCTCCCCGCAATTTCCCCTTCCGGTGTGGCTAGAAACTCTAACAGGCGATCGCGGGACGGACGAGCGCTGTGACGAGTGAGCCAATAAGCAATTGCATATTCGAGTAAAGTTTGGTGGAAAAAGTGGATTTTCCCGTTGGGAAGTTGTTCGATAACCCCTTCGCTGAGCAAGTCGTCGTAAGCCGATGCTACCGTTGGGGACACTTCGATATCCAGTTCGTCTAAATAGACTGACTCTTGCAAGCGGTCTCGAGAGCGATCGAACAGCCAGCGCGTCAAGTGCAAACAAAATCGCTCTTTTTCTAGAGCGAGGAACGACGTTCGACTGCCCTCGCTGCGGCTGTAGGTGACTTTTTCATCCCAGTAACGGCGATAGAGTTTGCTCACCGTTAAATCCCTGGGAACCGTGCCATCTTTGGCAAATAAATCGCACAGCAGCGCCAACAGTAAGGGGTTTCGGGTAATTTCCTGGAGCGGGCGACTGTCGGCCGATAAAGAGAGAACGCGATCGGCAAAACTCGCACCGCGATCGAGTCCTGAATGCTTGCTCGCAAAGGCTACGGCGGCTTCTCTTACTTCGTCGTCGCTAAATTCAGGCACGTTGTAGCGGTAGAACCAAGGCACGAGAGCGGGTAACTTTTGGCGCACGGGTTCGAGGAAATCGGAGTATTCGCGATCGCGGCACGTAAAAACAATGGTCGTTCCGCTTTCAACTAAGTTCTCTAGAAGTGGTTGTAAAGCGGTAATAAAGGGGCGGTTAACGACTAAATCTAACGTATCGATTAACAGCGCTCCGCGTCCGTATTGGGCATTGAGACGATCGGCGGCCGTGCAAATCGAATCGCTTTGGCAACCGGCCCCTATGGCAAAAGCGCGATCGAGGGATTCAACTGTTGGCGTTTCAATGGTTAAAGAGGCACACAAAATCAATCCTACCCAGGGGGTTCCAGAGGCGACCAACAGATCGTAAATGTTACCGAGAATGGTGCTTTTTCCGTAACCGGCCGGGCCAATTAAAGGGACAATATGAGGGTCGGCTTCTAAAGTGCCCCGCTCGATGGAGGGCATAAATTTACTGCGGACGATTTCCCGTTCGATGCGATCGAGAATGCGCGGTGCCAAAGCGCGGCGAGTGCCGATCGCGCTGCGAGTCATGGCGTTGAGTTCGCTATCGTCGTCCCCATCATCTACTGATTCCGATGCGGCGATGTCTTCCCAATGCAGGTCGAGACGTTGGCAAATGTCGATGAAAATGGTGCGATCGACGGGTTTGCCGTTAAAAAACTTGCTGATGGGAGTCCAGGACGCAATCCCCTCGTCGGTTGCCAGATATTTTTGCGTCCAGTTGCGCCCGGCCAAAATGGCTTTGGCTCGTTGGATCCCTTCTGCCGATGCTCGCAGCGATCGCCCTGACATAACCGAATCTTCCGTTTTTTTCTAAGTTAAATACGAAGTCATACAACAAATATACGAACTTAAATACGCTCTTGCAACCATAGAAACTGAAGCCATTCGGTGAAACTATGGAACTTTCTACAGAAAGTCTGTTTGTCTCGTGGCAGCACGTTCGCCGGGGCAGTCGCAGTGCGGGTGTGGATGGGATGACGGTAGATTTATTCTCCGCCAATCTCCAGCACCAATTGCAAATTCTCTTGTTGCAGTTGCAACAGGAGCGCTACGCGGCTCGTCCCCTAAAAGGATTTTACGTTCCTAAAGCCAGTGGAGGAAAGCGGTTGCTCGGCATTCAAACCGTTCGCGATCGTCTTGTGGCTCGCTGGCTCCTCGACGAACTCTACTGGCCCCTCGAAAACACCTTCCAAGACAACAGTTACGCCTATCGTCCGGGGCGCGGCATTCAAGCGGCGGTGCGTCACTTCGGATCCTACTATAAGTCGGGTTCGGCTTGGGTGATTAAAGCCGATATCGAAAAGTTTTTCGATCGCCTCTGTTGGGCGCTGTTGCTGTCTCAGGTGGAGAAACTGGCTCCCGACGATCGCTTGGTCAGCGTTATCGAAGCCCAACTGAAAGCAGGGTTTGTCCTCAAAGGGCGATATTTCAATCCCGGTCAAGGGGTCGCCCAAGGCGCGGTGCTGTCGGGAGCCTTAGCAAACCTGTATCTCAATGAGTTCGATCGTCGCTGTCTCGATTCCCGGTTGCGCCTCGTCCGTTATGGCGACGATTTTGCCATAGCCTGCGACAGTTGGCAACAGGCCCAGCAAGTTCTCGAACGGATCCGGGAGTGGTTGGGAACGGTTTATCTCTCTTTGCAAGCCGATAAAACCCACGTTTATTCCCCCGAAGAAGAGTTCATCTTTTTGGGCCATCGCTTTAGCAAGGGTCAGCTGAACGACCCCATGCCTTCCACTCCGCTTCGCTATGCGCTCCGCGCAGGCTACGCCAACGTTCGTGGCAGGGGGTTCTAGCATTCACAACCTTTTCCCGACTCTCCCCCGACGCGAGGTACAACATTCGGGCTCTCAGTTGCTTCTACTAAAACATTTGGGGCCACTCGCTCTAACTCTGAGAGTTTCCCAAAGGAGGACGGGACGCGCCCGTTCAATTGCGAGTTGATAAGCGCTTGCTGCCAAGCCGACCCCAGGAGCCGTTCCGCCCCTTCAGACCAAACCTTTTGAGCTTGTTTAATTGACAGCAATTGTTCTTCACCCTCCACAAATCGGGCCAAGAACGCTGAATACAAATCCCGTTGGGCAACGACTCCGCAACGGCATTGATGCACTCGTTGAGACAAGGATTTTTTCTCTCGCCGTCCGCAGTGGCACGTCTGAGAAAGAGCCGTCGTGCGCGTGGGAAATTCCTCTAGCCGTCCGCCAGCATTTTCAGCTTTTTGCTTCAAGCGAGAGACAAAACTTCCCGGTGCGCGAAGCCCCACTGACTTACCAAAGCACTTCTGAAAAGCACGATAGGAGAGCTTTTCAGTTTTGATTGTATGTCCTTGTCTTAAAATGTCGTTAGCCATGCGACCGTGCAAACTTTTACGGTGCGCGGCTAGACGGCGGTGAATGTTGGCAAGTCGAGTTTCTGTACGTCGTTGCCGTTGAGATTTGTGCCATTGTTTTTTTCCAGGTTTTATCGTGCCGTTGGGGTTGTAGTTTTGAGGGTTGTTGGCGCGGCGCTGGCGGTCAATTTGGCGTTGTAGCCGCCGAACTTGTCGCGTCTTGTCGCCGAGTTCGGCAGCGAAAAGAGACAATCGAGCCTCCTGGCTGCCGACAATAGCAATGGTTGAGGGGCCAAGGTCGAGACCGATGGTATCCGTGCCGATAGAATTGCTAGGCTTTTGTAAAGGTTTACCTTCGTTAACCAACTGAGCGTAAAAACGGTTCTTGCCGTTATACTTGCGCCGTACCAAGCGCACGTATTTAATCCGAGAGTTGAGTCCGTGCAGGATAACCGGATCGTTACTTTTTAGGAGAGGAGAAAGTTTGAGATCGCCCCACACAAAGCTGCCTTTTGCCCAACGGATGCCTTGTTTGTTCGTTTTCCCCTCTAGAGAATCCATTTGATTTTTACCCTTAAAGCGCACTCGCTTGGCACGACCGAATAAAAGGCGCTGGCTAGCCTTGAAGGCCCGAGTTGCTAGTGTTTGGGCAGTATTCGAGTCAATATGCTCGCCGATCCACGAATGGCGAATCCGAGTAGCGTAGGCATGAAGGGCATACTCGGAATAGTGAAATTCTTGGTTGACGACATTAAAGGCTCGGGTGCGCTCTTTCCCTGGCGGCATTTTTCGCGCTCGGGCGTGCGCCTTACTTTGTCTCATTAGCCTAACCCGTTTGAGAGCTTCACCCAAACAGGCATTGTAGAGTTGCCGTCCGGCTTCGAGCCGTACCAACAACACCTGTTCCTCGACCGGGTTAACCTGGAGAGGAATCTCGGTGATAAAGGTGGGCGTAGGCTGGCTTCTCGGCATTGCCTGGTCTTTTTGTAGAGACTAAACTATTATACAGCTATAGCGTAACTAATGCAAGAGATGACAGACTTTAAATCGAATCGCAATATTGTCTACTCCTGTACTTACCACGTTGTTTTTTGTCCGAAGTATCGCCGCCCCGTCTTAACGAATGGCGTTGACGAACGCTTAAAACAGATCGTTCGAGAGATCCTTGCCGATCTCGAATGTGGCTTGCTAGAATTGGAAATTATGCCAGACCACGTACACTTGTTGGTTGGGGTCGATCCTCAGTTCGGCATTCACAAAGTTATCAAGAGAATTAAAGGACAATCGTCCCGACTTTTAAGACAAGAATTTCCTTGGCTCAAAAGTCGGCTGCCCAGCTTGTGGACAAACAGCTACTTTGTGGCGACGGTTGGTGGCGCTCCGATTCAAGTTGTTAAGCAGTACATTGAAAACCAAAAGTCTCACTGACAATAAGCGGAAAAGGCTGTCTCTGTGAGGGGTAGCACTTCCTCCCCATGTCTGAAGCCAGGGGCTACCGTGCTACCCCTCACGCTCCCCGATTTTCAGGTGTACGCGCCGCCGCCACCGCCGCCCGTACAGCTTCCGGGTTGGCGAATTTTCTCGCGCAGTTCGGGGGATCCGGGGCCGCGACCGGAGCCGAAACCGCCGCAATTAGTCGGCGCACCCCTCGCGTGCGATCGCCTCAAACCCGTTCGTTATTCTGTTGCCCGTTTAGAACACATTTGGAACTCTACCATGACCACACTTTACGTTACCGACCAGGGCGCGTACATCAGCGTCTATCGCTATCAATTTCAGGTGTTTTACCAGCGCCAGCTTCGGATTAAAGTCCCTGTCAACCAAGTCAGTCAAATCGTATTGTTTGGCTGTTGCAATCTCTCTCACGGAGCCGTCAAACTCTCCTTGAGTCGGCGGATTCCGATTCTGTTTCTCTCCCAAACCGGACGCTATTTCGGACGGTTGAAGGAGGAAGGACGGGCCAAAGTGGATTACTTGATGCAGCAGGTGAAGTGCGCCAACGATCCGGATTTCGTCCGCCGCCAAGCGGAGGCGATCGTTGCCGCTAAGTTGCACAATTCTCGCGTGCTGTTGATGCGCTTGAACCGTCGCCGCTCCGATCGGAATCTGCTGGTTGAGAAGGGGATTGACGAAATTGCCGATTTGATTGTGCGTCTGCCCGCCGCCGATTCCCTTGATGCACTACGGGGCTACGAAGGTCATGGGGCAACCCTGTATTTCCAAGCGTTAGGGTCTCTGTTTGTAGGGGAATTCGCCTTTGAAAAACGCAGCAAGCGACCGCCCACCGATCCGGTTAACAGTTTGCTCAGTTTGGGTTATACTTTCTTAAGTCAGAACGTTTTTTCCTTCGTTCTCATGTTGGGATTGCATCCCCATTTTGGCAACCTGCACGTCCCTCGGGATAATCATCCGGCCCTGGTTTCGGATCTGATGGAGGAGTTTCGCGCTCAGTTAGTCGATTCGTTGGTGTCTTATCTCATCAACAAGAAAATCTTCGAGCCGAGTGACTTTACTCCCCCGGACGATCGTGACGGCGTGTATCTCCATCCCCACTCGCTTAAAAAGTTTGTTAAGCATTGGGAGGATAAGTTGCAGCAGTCCATCGTTCACCCCCATACTAACGTCCGTGTCCCCTTGCGGCGCTGTATTGAGTTGCAAGTGCGCGAGTATCTGGCCGCTTTGATGGGAGAGGTGGAGGTCTACCGTCCCATGACCTGGAAATGGTAACATTTGATACGATTGGAGGGATAGCACCAATGGCTGAAACCTGCATTCTGTCGTTGTATCCCTCCAATCGCTTTCCTGGCCTGTATTTGAGGTCGATCCAATGAGTGCTTATTGCGAAAAACTTCTAGTTATTTGCCCCGAATTTGACATCCCTCCAATTGGGGGGTGTATAATGCACTTAGGGACAGGGTTCTACAAGCCCTCTCTTCCGGCTTCACCCGAAGCTGAACTAATGGAAACTGGAGTTATCCATCCGTTTATTTCGCTGGTCCTGTTCTTCCGGCTTCACCCGAAGCTGAACTAATGGAAACCCGCAGCTGTCTGGTCGCCTGTGGCAACAGTTGCCGCCTTCCGGCTTCACCCGAAGCTGAACTAATGGAAACCGGCGGTAGTTCGGTACCGCCTGCCCCCCCGTAGTTGGAGCTTCCGGCTTCACCCGAAGCTGAACTAATGGAAACGGTCTCCCAAATGCCAGGAGCCCCGTTCGTTTAACCTTCCGGCTTCACCCGAAGCTGAACTAATGGAAACTAGCTAGCGTTTTTTGTTTTCCTTAGCCTGTTTAAGGCTTCCGGCTTCACCCGAAGCTGAACTAATGGAAACATCTGTTGCTGGTTGCTTGGCGGCGGTACCGGAGTACCGACTGCTTCCGGCTTCACCCGAAGCTGAACTAATGGAAACGATGATGCCCTGAACGCCGCCGATTTTCTTTAGATGGGCTTCCGGCTTCACCCGAAGCTGAACTAATGGAAACTCTGGTGGTTCCACCACACACGTTCCGCACTTCATACATCTTCCGGCTTCACCCGAAGCTGAACTAATGGAAACTCGCGAACTAGATTACGTAATGGCGGTTGTGGTTGTTGCTTCCGGCTTCACCCGAAGCTGAACTAATGGAAACTGTCGTCGTCGTAGCTAACAGTGCCTTCCAATTACGGCTTCCGGCTTCACCCGAAGCTGAACTAATGGAAACCTGAGATATCGTAGATACACGACCCTCAGATATAAAAACTTCCGGCTTCACCCGAAGCTGAACTAATGGAAACGAGGGATATTGAAAATTCCGACACCAAGAAAGATGCTTCCGGCTTCACGCGAACCTCTATTATTGGCCTCTATTATTGGGACGGGTTGAGCGCCATCGGCAGTCCTTGGTGAAACAATACCCCCTCATCTATTTGTAAAGAAATGTTACAGATTCCCTCCATATCCGTAAAAAGAGCGATCGCCCGCAGATAGAAGGGTAAAGCACAGAATGAAGGGTCGCTGCTGTTATGGTCTGGTCGAGTTTTGGTAGTTGGTTCAAACCGTCACCCCGGAAGACGGAACCCATGCAATGGGTGGAAGGAACGTTCGTTCTCGAGCCGATCCTCACCCCGAGCGGGATCGTCGATGCAGAAGACGGTTCGGACGACATCGAGATTCCCCCGTCGCCATCAGGAGACGATGGGGACAGTGGTTCGCCGCCGGATATGGAAGATGGCGACACCGAAACCGACACTGGGGATAACGATGGGGGGAGTGACATCGGCGATCCCGATTCTGTCGATGTTACTGAGAATACAGCCGACGATATCGACGATGGCGACATCGGCGATGAAATTAGTTTTGTCAATGAAAACGACCCAGACACCGAAACCGATGGCGATCGAGAAGACAGCAGCGACGCGATCGCCCTAGAAGAGAACCAAGCTGAGAAGACGATCGCCGCTAACCCAGAAGGGGAAGACAACACCAGTGAAGACGCTGGCGATGTTGACAGCACGGATAACAAAGAACTTGAAGCTGCGACAGAAGAGGATACAGGCGACAGTAACGACAATACTGCCGAGACTGAAAACGACGGCACAGAAGATTCAACCGAAGACACCGAAAACCAATCTACAGACGACAGCAGTGAAGATGCCGTCGATGCAGACGAGTCTGAAGAGTCTACTGGCGATGCCAACGACTCGGCAGATGACAGTAGCGAAAATACTGTCGAAGCCGAGAACGTAGAGGAATCGGACGATCGCCCCGAAGAGCCTACAGGGGAAAATAGCCAGGAAACTGAAGAGACATCTACAGACGACGGTAGCCAAGATGCTGTCGATGCTGATAAGTCTGAAGTCTCCACTGGCGATGCTGATGACTCCACAGATGACGGTCAAGTGACGACCTTAACTAACGATGATTCTACAGATGACAGTGAATCGGAAGAAGATGGGGAAGAAATTGTCGATGAAGAAGAGAACGACGATTCTGAAGAGGAGGAAGAAGACGACGAAACCACCGACAAATTCGAGCTTCCCAACTTCGACTCTGGCGTATTTACCGTTGGCGAAACAGGAGAAGTCAACATTGACTTCTTGTACGATGGTGGTGCGTATCTCAGCGAACTGGGAATCTTCAGCTTGAGTGGTTTAGAAGACTTAGACTTTGGCAAATTTGAAGATTTTGTTGCCGAAGCCGCTGCTCGTGCCAGTAGCAATTCCGAACTCGGTCACGTTGTGATTTCCGATGCCAATGAAGGGGCAAGGTTTAGTAGTTCTGAGGGATCGGGAGCCTATCAGGGCGTAAAAACGGTGAATATGACACCGGGCGATCGCGTGGGCTTTTTCATCGTCCCCAACAGCACCGTCAGTAAAGTGGTGGAAAATCCCAGTGCGGAAGGGGCTTCTCGCCCTCTGTTTTCCATGTCCACAGCTAACCCGGACGACGAGTTTCACTTCGGTCAATTAGCCGATGCAACGGGTGATGGTAGCACGTTTGTGATTGAAGATGTGCGTACTGATGGCAACAGCGATCGCGACTATAACGACATTGTTTTCCAAGTTCGCGGGGCAACTGGAAATGCCGTCCATGTCAGCGAAGTTATCAAAGAAGGGAAAAATTGGCAAGATAGCGATGTCGGGCAAGCGATCTCTGCCTATAGCGAGCCGTATGTGACCCCAGATCCCGCAGATACCCCCGACACTACGGATACGTCTGGCGATGGCGAAATCGATACCGAAAATGGCGATGACGTAACGGAAGACAATTCCGATACGGAAGTCACCGACACCGATAATGGCGGTCAAACCTACAATAATTCAGGTGCGAACGTTGGCGAAATCAACTTCCCAGACGAATCGACAAACAATGCTGATTTGGGTGAGAAAACCGGGTCTGGAGATACCGCGATCGACTCCGAAAATACAGACAATTCAACCGATTCTGTTAACAAAGACATCGAGGATTTAGATCTAGTAGATGGCCTAGAAGAAGAATCGGAAGAGATTGCCGATGCCACAACTGAAGAGGTTGAAGCGGGCGCGATCGCTGAGGGAGAAGGTACAACCGATTCAACCAATGAAACCGATCGCGGTGAAACTTCAGTTACCGAGACAGCAGTAGAAGATTCGCCGAGCGAGCGGGAAACTTACACCTTCTCCTTGCCTAAATTTGAATTTCCCGAAGCCGACCAACCCGAAGTGATTGTCATTGATGAGGTTGGCGATAGTGGAGAAGCGACGGGTACGGATGTTTCCGATCCTGCGGACATCAATGAGGAAGCCATCTCTGAAATTGTTGAAGAAACCAACTCCAAAGCACAGTTAAAAGTTGAAACAGCAAGCGATGACAATTGGGCAGAAGTGCTCGTGCAAACCGTCGATCGCGTCCGAGAATCGGCTCGACCGAATGCTGTTGTTTCTCTCAACTTAGACCTCACCGAACTCGATCTCGACGGCAATGTTGTCTCGCGAGAACTGACCCCCATCGAACGAGCCGCGATCGCCTACGCCCGAGATCGCGAAATCCTTTTGGTGGTTCCCTCTGGAGATACTGCTAGCGAAATGTCGGCACTCGGCGAGCTATCTGAAGAATTTGACAACGTAATTACTGTTGGTGCAGCCGAACGGGTTAACGATGCCACTTCAGCCTGGAAAGCCTACGAACCGGCTGAGAATTCTGGCACGGGTGAAACTCTAGATCTGGTTGCCGATGGCAGTTATGAAGGAACAGTTAGCACCGCGATCGCGAGCACGAAAGTCACCGCAGCCATTTCGCAAGTTTGGGCTGCCAATCCCGAACTCAACTACACCCAAGTTATCGATATTCTCCAACGGACGGCAACAGATTTAGATCGACCCAATTGGGATTCGTCAACGGGATCGGGCTTGTTAAACTTGGCTGCTGCCGTTCATTTAGCTAAAGCCACCGAACCGAAACCTTATACGGTTAAACCCGGTACGGCCACCATTACCGATAACTTTATTTCCAGCAATCCGGCGGGCAAATCTTTACCGGGAGATCCCACCCATCCGGCTGTAGAACCACCGGGAATCCCACAGACGAATATCGATACTGGGGCGAACGCTTTGGGTGTGGCGACGCAGTTATTACCGTCGGCAACTCAAGATGTGATGGATCAAGTCAGTGCCATCGATCCCACCGATATTTTCAAAGTCGATCGCCGCTACATTGAGGGTGCGGAGTTAGCGGTTCTTTCGGGCGAGCTATCGGTGAGCTATCTCACACCTTCCGGTCAAGTTCTGGGAACCCAAGTTTTAACTCGCGGCAGCCATCACTTACAACCGCCTGCTAATGCTCCAGAAGAGGTCATTGTCAAGATCGATCGTCGCGGTCAAAATCCAGCAACCTACACCCTGTACGGCTTTGAAACCACCGCTAGCGAACCGTTCGATATTAACCTGGAGTTCGACAGTTCTTTCACGGCTTCCCAACAACAGATCGCCCGAGCCGCAGCGAAAAGCGTGGCGGGGTTGATTGGAAAAGGCTTGCCCACTGCCATTGTTGACGGCAAAATTATTGACGATCTCAACATCAAGCTGTCTGCGGCTAATGTCGATGGTGCGGGTGGCACTCAAGCCCGAACCAAGATCGATTTCATGCGCTACGGCTCCCTACTTCCGGCGCAATCGTTGGTACAATTCGATGCGGTCGATCTGGCTCAATTGGAGCAGTCGGGACAACTGTTTAATGTCGTCCAACACGAGTTTTTACACGCCCTCGGTTTTGGCAACCTGTGGGAAGCGAAGGGTTTAGTCGATTATCCAAATACGTCTTTGGCTCGTTACAACGGTAAGAAAGCGGTGAGTGCTTTCCAAGAAGCAGGGGGACTCACCGAGACGATCGCCCTAGAAAATGAGGGGGATGGGTCTGCGGGCTTGCACTGGAACGAGAATCTGTTCGGTGACGAGTTGATGTCGCCGGATCTCAACCTGGGTAGCGCAACGGGCGATGAGGCTCCTATTAGCGAAGTGACGATCGCTTCGTTAGCCGATCTCGGTTACGAGGTGAACCTGGAAGCAGCAACGGCGGGTTACGAACTCAACGGCGGTGTTACTTCCTTCGATGCCGAGTCCTTGTCTGAAGAGGATATCGAAGCCCTGCGCGAGTTCTTTGAGACTTCATATCAAGATGAGGATGCCCAGTATATCGCTCCCATCATGCCGGAGGTGAACCCGGACAAGGTTGCACCGGAAATTTGGGCCCATGCCGAGCGCTTTTGGAAAAATGGCGAGTATTACACCTGGCAAAACTATCGTATTCGCTCTGGCGATACCCTCAGCCATCTTGCCTTGCGCTATCTAGGCAATGCTGGATACGACTACTTCAAATGGATTGGAGACCATAACGGAGTTGCCAACTACGATTACATTGTTGCGGGTGAAACGATTCAAGTTCCCATTCACGAACCCGACTACGAACGCCGTCAAGAAGAAGAACGCCGTCGTCGCGAAGAGGAGTTGCGACGCAAACAGGAGGAAGAAGAACGCCGTCGCCGGGAAGAGGAAGAACGGTTAGAACGGGACAAAGCCGAACAGGAACGGAAAGCTCGCGAAGAGGAGGAACGCCGTAAGGAAGCCGAACGCAAACAGCGCGAACTCGAAGAACAGGAACGCCGACTGCGCGAAGAACAAGAACGTCGCCGTCAGGAGGAGGAACGGCGCAAAGAAGAAGAACGGCTGCGGGAGTTGGAACGCCAGCGCGAAATTGCGCGGCAAAAAGGCAAAGGAGGTCAAGATTGGTTCTTTGCCACGCCGCTACCGGAATTCGGGCCGGTGGATCCGTTTGAAACCAAGCTGACGGGAGAAACTGTTGGCAACCTCGTCCCCGACGATTACTATCGGTTCACGCTGTCGCGCAAGGGACGCATCGACGCTCGGTTGATGAATTTGCTGGCAGATGCGGACTTGGTGCTATATGACGTTCGCAATCGTCCCATTTCCTACTCCATGCGAGAAGGGATTACGGACGAACAGATTCTAGTCGATTTGATTCCAGGGACGTATCTGCTGCGCGTCAATAGTCCTAAAGGGGTGACGACGGATTACGATTTGATTGTTAAGTTCAAACATTTGCTATCGCGAACCGAACAAGGCCCGCCTCCGGGTTGGCGCGTGGATGATGGCAATAATGGAGGCGGTGGCGTTTCCGGGCCGGTGTTTAGCGATCCGCGCATTGAAAGCATTTATCAGAAGGCGCTGAACGATTTCAAGGCCAAAGAGCGGGCGATCGCGAATGCGCGTATTCGCGAGTTAGAAGCTGAGAAACGTCGCCACGAGAAGGATCTTCAGAAGTTGCTCGACCAAATGAATTCCGAGCAACGGGCTAAAATTCATAATGCCCTAGATGGCGCTCGCCATGCCGGGGAAAAATGGGTTGAAGGCATTGCAAACCCCATTAAGAGCCAGGTCGATCGCTTAGCTGACGACATTATCAACAAGGCTGATTCGTTCTACCATGATTGGAATGGTAAAGCCAATAAAATCCCCGATTGGTTGCCAGGAAATTTACGCGATAAAGCAAAAGATCTACTGAGTCAAGGTCGCGATGCTGTGAAGGGAGCGGTTAATGGCGCTCGTAGCTGGCTGAAGGGCAAAATTCACCAAGTTCAAGAAAGCGTTCAATCAGCAATCTGGCATTTCTTTGAAACAATTAAAAATGCCTACAAAACGGGTGCTGAAATTAACGGCATTATTGAAAATGCCGCGCGATCGCTCAAGAGCAAGATCGATAGCGCCGTTAGTGGTGCAAACGATTTCATTGGTCAGTTCAAAGGAAAAGTGTTGTCGGTGGTCGATTGGACAAAAAGTCTCGGTATCAATATCGATAAGTTGGGGTTTAAGCTCAAGTTTAATGTCTACGACAACATCATCAAACCTGCGGTGGATAATGTTGCAGGTGGTTTCCAATCCGCGATCGGTGGCATTGGCAACCAAATGAAAGGTGCTGTGGATTGGCTGAAACCTCGGGCGCAAAAGGCGGTCGAACATATTGTCGATGCGATCTTTGGAGATAAGACGGCTGCCCTGTACAATAAAATTCATGGTGTTGATGCTCAAATTGCAGCAACGCAGAGCGAGCTAGAGCGCAACATTATCCAGAAAGCGTCTGAGTTAAAGAATCAGATGCAAAATTTGCTTAGCAAGTTAGGTACTGAAGGCAAGAAAATCCTCGACTTCCTTTTAGATTTTGATAGCACTGCTTCTGGTCAAACTCTTGAAGGTCAAGTTGGAATGGCTATGTTAGAGGTAGGTCTTGGTTTGATTCCTGGAGTAGACCAAGCCTTAGATATCAAGGACTTGATAGCTCCCATCTACAAAATATTTGCTAAGCAAGCTCTGAATGATGGAGATTCTAGCAATGACTTAGAAGTAGTGGTTGAATTAATTGCGGGTTTAGCTGGATTTATTCCATTCATCGGCAATCTCATACGATCTGTCATGAAGAAAGTCCTGAAGCTCCCCGTAGATAAATTGGTGAAGATATTCGGTTCAGACACAATGGTTAAAGTTTCCAAGGAGTTGAGCGATCGTCAATGGTCTGCCATTCTAATTGATACTTTAACCAAAGTTCTCAAGATTGTTAAGAAATTTAATAGTACCATTGATGATGCAGCAGGCTGGATAATTGATTTGATGCCAGGACTTAAACCACTCGCAACACAAGCTGATAAAGCTATATCTCAAATGATTGATGAAGCTCCCAAGCTTGGCAAGAAAATTGATGATGCAGTTTTGATGCTTCCATCTCCTGAAGAAATCTTGGCACTACCCGCACCTGACAATCGTCCTCTTTTGCCTGCACCAGCACCGTAAATAACTTAAGACAGTCATCATTCGTGATTGACGAATTGACATCTATCTCTCGATCGCGAAAGTTCTGCGATTGAGAGATAAGTTAAGTAAGAAAAACAAGTAAACTTACAAAGTGCTTGGAGAGATAAATGAGTACATTTTTCTGCCGATCAAAATATTCCATAGATAATTTATTCGGCGATCTGATTTTATGTCGTATATCTGGCTTTACAAAATATTTCTTTGTTGACTGCCAATCAGCTACCGAGTATCAAACTTTTCTAGTAGACCGAAAAAAAATCAGTCCTTTAATTTCTAAACTTTCGGAAATTAGTGCTGTCTATCAAGCCTCAATGTCGCGCCAATTTGCTGCCGACTTACCCCCAGATATCGAACAAACGGCACTCAAAGACGAACCCAAAGACTGGTTTATCAAAACCGCCGACTTTGGCGATACGCACGATCGCGTTCTCCAACACCGCGACGGCGAATATACCCAACTGCTAGAAGATATTGCTCAATACCACCACATTCTCCAACGAGAAGACTGCGATCGACTGATAACACTCCAACCTCCTGAATATAGCGGCTACAAAACTCAAATCGTTGCTGCCATGCAGTGCTTGGGTTACAGCCCCAAACAGTTTCACTTTATCCCGGTTCGTCCGCTCAAACTCTATGCCTTTCACCGCGACAGTAACAAAGTCCAGCCTATCCCGGATTTGCCACTGAGCGAACTTCAAAAAGTGGTGAACCTTGAGACTATCCAATGGTACAGCCTGCGCGTTCCTTTAGAAGAAGTGGCTCCTCTCAACATCAGCACCAGCAGCCCCGAATATCCTCAAAACCACTTCTATCGCATTCAACTCGCCTACGCCTATACTCAAAAGTACCTCAATTTTCTCGGCGATCGCAATGCCGAAATTCCCTCTGAGACTTCATCTCCTAACCCTCAAGAACAAAACCTCATTAAAACCCTCGAGACAACCGAATCGATCGTCGATCGCGCCATTGACGAAGTTGCCCCCCATCTCATTTGCCAGCACGTCGAACAGATCGCGGAACAATGCTTGCAATGGCTCCCTCCCCAACAGTGGCAGTGGCAAGCCACCAGCCACACCACCCTGGAACGGGTACGGAACGCGATCGCGGATCTGGTAGAAACCAAGCTGGGTCTCACCCTCGTTCCCACAGATGAGACTCAGAGTTAGAGCGATCGCTCCCTGCCAGTCCAAAAACGCCGAACTCCTGACAGGACAGGCATTTCGCCCCTCTCCAAGTCTCCCTTCGCTCCCCCCAAATGTAAAGAAACATTACAAAATCGGCGATCGAGCGTAAAAATCCTATCCATTGACTTCATTTTCTGTAACAAACGAAAGCCTTACAGTGAAAGGATTTCAGGCAATCGTCCCCATAAAAGTGTGGCGATATTAACAGAACGCAACAGAAATGAAAGCGTCTTATTGAGAATGAAGTGGTTATGGATCCAGATTGCTGAGAAAGCCAACGCTATCGAATTCAGAATTCAGAGTTCAGAATTCAGATTGCCGTCATTGACCAAGTAGAATAGTTCCCCTTGTCATTCTGTACTAACTTAGCCTCAAAAGTGAGTTCCCCATCCTTGTCCCAAACAGAAGTACGATCGCGCTGAACGAGAGCCTGACCGCCATCTTTCAAAGGAATGGGAGAGTTCCACTTGCCACTCGATGCCCGTGTATAGAGAGCCGTCGTCCAGAACTCAGGATCGTCAAGTAGGAAATCGATAGTAGGTTCTGGGATAGCATCAGAGATAGAGTACCCCTTGCGATTGAGGGAACGAACGCCGCCATTGAAGCCATCCATGGCCGCAGTATTAATCTCATTCACCAGC